>JAHLLU010000009.1 GCA_020444005.1 archaeon | reverse complement strand
GTTATGATCATGCTCTTGATCATCTGTGGTATGCTTGTGACCAATGCCTTGATCATCATTAATAGGAATTGTATAGTATTCTGTGGTCCTTGTTCTTCTGTCAATGCGAGACCCCTTGAGGCTAATGTTTGTTGATTTGGTTTATATTCTATTCGCTAAAATGCGGTTGTTATATGACTTATTACTTTGGGAATATTGTGAACGTAACACTATGAGCCTCTTATATCCACGAGATCATCCTTTGACAAAACAGTAATACCGTTCCGGGTACCAAGCCACAAACCACCATCAGAAGCCACAAAATAGACCTTCACCTCATCGTGGCTCAAACCATCCTCCGTGGTCAAAATCTTGAAACCTTCAACGGTTTCCACTGATAAACCATTATTCTCTGAACCTATCCAGAGATATCCATCAGGGTCACGGTAGACCGAACGGATTTTACCAAGTGGCAAACCATCTGAATCATCAAGCACTTCAGCTATCTCCCAAGCCTCACCATTATAAATGAATTTAATCGCTGCACCTACATCCATTAATCCGGTTGAAACCCAGATAGATCCATCCGTGTCCTCAAAGAACTGGACAATATTGTTGTGGACGAGCCCATTATCTGTACTGAAGTATTGCCATTCTCCATCCATGTAGATGCTGATGCCGCCATTTGGCGCAGTGTAGCTCCCAAACCATATGCCTCCATAGCTGTCCTCGATCATTGTGTTTACATAGTTATCCAGTAAACCATCATCCTCTGTGATCCTACTCCATTCACCGTCCCGTAGAAAATATGCTCCATGCCATGTGCCAGCCCAGAGAGTGTCCTCTGTCTTTAAAAGATAATTCACACGATCATCCACCATTCTCTCTTGCTCTGTAAGGGTTCTACACCCATCAGAGGTGTATCGTGTTAAGCCTCTGTCATGCCCTATCCAGAGAGTATCTCCATCAACGAGCATGTGCCGTGTATAGGTCATGCGTTCGCCGCAAGGAATATCCGTGACTTCTTTTGTCTCTATATCTATGCTTACTACACCTGCTTTTCCACCGACCCAGAGTACATCGTCTTGTTCAACCATGCAGGTTACGTCTGATGGTGGATTCAATATAGTCCAGACTGGCGGCTCTACTTCCGGTGTTTCTTGTTTTCCAAGGTACATCATTCCACCTAGAATCAATGCTACTAACGCCAATACGATGATGGGTGTCGTGTTATTCTTCTCCAATCTTTCCCTCACTCATCATGTATCGTTTATCCGCGTACTCCAACTCAGATGCATCGTGGCTGATATACAAGACCCCTAAACCTCTTCGCTTGGTCTCTTCAACGATAACCTCGTGAAGCGCCGTCTTAAGCTCCGGGTTAAGATTCACCAGTGGCTCATCAAGCAACAGATAACTCTTCTCAGCCATCAAAGCACGCACAATACTCACTCTACGAGCCTCACCACCAGATAACTCATTAGGGTAACGATCCAGTAACTCCCATAACCCTGCCCGCTGGAATAAACCCGTCTGAGGTTCAGGCTGAACATATTCGATGTTTTCGATTACAGTCATGTTTGGCCAAAGAGCCGGTGTCTGGAAAACCGCGCTGATATCGCGTAGTGATGGTTCAAGAAGATACACTGGTGATGAGGCAAGCTTTTCATCAATACTGATGTTTCCATATGAGGGTTGCTCAAACCCCGCTATCAGTCTGAGTAGCGTTGTTTTTCCTGAGCCACTTGGACCGAGAATGCCCACTGTTTCCCCTTTTTGTATCGTGAGTGAAGCCTCGGCTAGTGCAGTGACTCGACCGTATCGTTTACTGATTTTTTCTACATTGATCAATCTGTTTTTCCCCCGTAAGTTTTGTACGCTATACCCGTCAATGTCATCATTAACACCACAATCAGCAAGCAGAGTCCAGCCACTTCCTCTGATCCCCCGTAGTGAAGATAATTGAATATTCTGATCGTAATGGTTTCCCTACCCGGGGGAACCACCAATAAGGTGCTCCCAAGCTCCCCAACATTAAACGCTACAAGTGCTGCAACCGCTGCTGCTAGTCCATATTTCTGTAGTGGTAGCTTGACTTTCCACAGGTCTTGGTTTTTTTCGCGTTTTAATAACTCAGCTGCCTCAAAGAGCAACTGGTCAACTCGTTTGCTCTGAGTGTATATGATAATAGTGGCTATCGCTACAAACCGTATGGTAACCGCGATAACTGGCATCGCCATGGTGCCATATAGCCAAGGAATCCAAGTATTATACACATCAATCAACCCGATACCTACGATAGCCGAAGGCAAAGCAAGAGGCAGAGAAATCAAGATCCACCAAACCCAACTCTTACCAAGTCGCAGAGACAGCACATATCCCAATCCACCACCAAGCAAAGCACCAACGAACCCGATTATAGCCGATGTAACCAAGTCATCAGTCGCTGCCTCCACAGCGTAATACATGTTCTCCGGAGAACCTGTCTCGATCAATAATCCTCCAATGAGAAAAACCACTTGAATAATGATCACCGTCCCAGCGAGTAATTGAAGTTGGCTAAACCTGTCTGGGAAACTCCAATACTGTAGGCTTTCCTCACGGTTTACGCTGCTACTCTGAACAGTGTTTCTGAGCCCTCGTAGACTCACTACGAGCATGAGAGTCGTGATCAATACTAATGGTATGCTGAGCCAGACGCTGTGAGCTGGATTATTGCTTGCACTGAACTCACTGAAAATCTCCAAGCTATACACGCTATAACTGTACAGTGTCGGTATGCTATAGTCTGTAATGACCAAGATGAATACAAACCCCAAAGCTGCTAGTATCATGGGTGAGGCGAGGGGAAGAATAACATCAATAAAAACTCTAAAGTTCTCCTTGTATAACCTAGCCGCTTCAACTGCCGGAGTCTCCACCAGCATGAAACCCACCATGGCTAGTCCAACCCCAAGCGGCAAATACGCCATAGTATCCACAAGGTAACTAATGCCGAACCCATAACCCGAGAAACTAATGCCTCCCCCCTTTAGCAACTGGTTGACATTGGAGACCATCCCCGACCAGACCAACGAGTGAATATACGGAGGGACAGGGGCAGTCAACAGGAAACCCCATTTAATCCAGCTCCACGTCTTTCCCCCCTCATAGACCAGTTTGCTTCCAGCTAATACCCCGATAACCGTTACAGTGATAGACACTGTAGCTGCGAGTTTCAACGAGTTAAGTAATAAACCGAATCTGCGTCCAACCGGCACAGCTAGCATTATGAGATTCGGGTCACGTAATAACTGGATAAAAGCGTCTATTACTAGAACGATGATGGGTCCAAATAGAAAAATCACTAATATCATCTGAGGAATAATCGATTTGATTTGTTTTTTCTCAAACATAACGAATCCTCGGACCCCCTTTGCAGATTTTCTATAATCTCCTATTATAAAAAGAGGTTTTATTGACTAACCCAAACCACGTGTGTCTGACTAATTGTCTCACATCAATGCATACACGCGCTTTTAAAGAAAAACATGGAACTCTACTCCATGTTAAAAATCTTGGTTACAGGCGGAGCAGGTTTTATTGGTACAAATCTTGTTAACGAACTTCAACAACGAGGTCACAAGGTACATAGTATTGACCTGTATAACACGGACCGCGTAGATTATACCCGGTGTGATGTCCGTAGCTATCGTCAACTTGAAAAAATAGTCTGTAACAATGATTTTGATTTTGTTTATCATCTTGCAGCGGAGTATGGTCGCTGGAACGGTGAGGATTATTATGAAAACCTCTGGCAGACAAACTGTGTTGGACTAAAAAACATACTAAAATTACAAGCAGCCGAGAAATTTGGACTCATCTTTTACAGCAGTGCCGAGGTATACGGAGACTATCAGAATACCATGACAGAGGATGTCATGGAGAATACTCCGATTAAGGAAACGTACCAGATGAATGATTACGCCATAACAAAATGGGCGGGCGAGTTGATGTGCATGAACATGGCGAAAATGCACGGCAACCAAATAGTAAGAGTACGACCAGTAAACTGCTACGGTCCCCACGAACACTACACACCCTACAGGGGCTTCATACCGAAATTCATACATAACGCCCTACATGAAATCCCATACACCGTCTACACAGGACACAAACGTATCATAGACTATGTTGAGGATAGCTGTAGAACTTGGGCAAATATAGTTGATAACTTCAAACCGGGTATGGTCTACAATGTCGGTGGACGCCCAGAGTGGGAGAAAACCATCAAAGAATACAGCGACATCATTCTAGAAGCCGTCGGTGTCGATGATAGTCTTGTTACGTACAAGGAATCAGAACCTCATACGACTCAGATTAAAACCATCGACTGTAGCAGAGCCATTCATGATCTGAAACATGATCCAAAGGTTCCCCCTGAGGAGGGCATCAGACGTACAGTCGAGTGGATGAAATGGTACTACAGGATGCAGTAAAATGAGCGAGATATATCATAACATCAACGGCAGAACCATCCTAGTTACAGGCGGAGCCGGCGCAATAGGCGGCAACCTGACCAAAAGACTCGTCGAGCTTGGCGCAGAGAAAGTAATTATCTTAGATAATCTGAGCAGCGGTTACAGCTGGAACGTATTGGATAATCCAAGTGTAAAACTGATAACCGGTGATATTCTCGACGAAGAGAAGCTGAAATGGGCGTTTAGATCAAAACCCAGCATAGTCTATCATCTCGCAGCACATTTTGCCAACCAGAACAGTGTCGATAACCCGGAAACAGACTTGATGGTAAACGGACTCGGCATCTTGAAGGTCTTGGAGTACGCTCATCTAGGAGACGTGGACCGTTTCATCTATGCCTCCAGTGGCTGCGGTATCTATGGCAGCGATACACCCATGCCCTTCAAGGAAGAATCCGTCTCCATTAACCTATACACACCGTATCAGGTCACCAAAATGCTTGGGGAACTTTACACCAATTATTATCATAACCTCTATGGACTTCCCGTTGTAAATGCACGATTCTTTAACAGCTTTGGACCGGGCGAGGTTCCCGGCAGGTATCGTAACGTTATTCCGAACTTTATCTTCTGGGCGATGAATCATCAGTCATTACCGATTACAGGTACAGGGGATGAGACCCGTGACTTTACCTATGTTGGAGATATTGTTGACGGGCTTATACGTATGGCTTATTTTGAGGAAGCGATTGGTGAAGCGTTCAATCTTGGTGCTAGTCGAGAGATAAGAATCAGGGATTTGGCTGAATGGATAAACGAGTTAACTGGTAACTCCTCTGGGATAGAGTTTAAGCCCAGACGTAGCTGGGACAAGAAGAATCGGTTGCTTAGCTGTATCGATAAGGCGAAGAATATTCTAGGCTATCAACCAAACACCGAATTCAAAACAGGCTTAGAAATGACAGTGAACTGGTTCAAAGATAACCACGAGAACATCAGAAACTCGGCGCAGTTCTAATGGAGTAAAAATGTCTATGAAACTCGCTATAGTTTTGGGCACAAGACCCGAAATAATAAAAATGTCACCCATCATCAGGGAATGCAGAAAAAGACAACTTGATTACATCCAGATACACACTGGACAACACTATAGCTTTGAACTAGACAAAGCCTTCTTCAACGACCTAAAACTCCCCGAGCCAGACTATAATTTGGAAGTTGGCTCAGGCTCACACGCGGTCCAGACAGGAAAAATAATGGCTGGTATCGAGGAGATTCTCCAAAAAGAAAACCTTGACATGGTTCTCGTGCAGGGGGATACGAACACTGTTTTAGCTGCTAGTCTTGCGGCTGTAAAGCTTGGAGTACCCATTGGGCATGTTGAGGCTGGATTAAGAAGTTATGATCGGTCTATGCCAGAGGAGATCAACAGAATAATATCTGATCAGATTTCATCACTACTCTTCACACCAACAATAGAATCCAGAGAAAATTTACTATCAGAAGGAATATACATTGATAATATTCATGTTACTGGAAACACTGTCACAGATGCTGTTTTTCAGAACCTTGAACTGGCTGAGAATAACCGGGATACTTTAGAAAAACTAGGTCTTGACTCGGGAAACTATTTTCTATTAACATGTCACAGAGCCGAAAACACTGATGACGCTAATAGACTTCAGAGCCTCATTCATGGAATACAAATGGTTCAAGCAAAATACAGGCTACCCGTTGTCTTTTCCGTTCATCCCAGAACAAAAAAGATGCTACAACAGTATCACATAGACACAGACCAAATAACGCTGATTGAACCTGTTGGTTACCTCGATTTCTTAGCGTTAGAACGAAACGCCAAACTCATTCTCACTGATTCTGGTGGTGTCCAAGAAGAGGCTTGCATCCTAGGGACTCCATGCGTAACTCTCAGAGAGAATACTGAACGACCAGAGACACTGACCATTGGGGTAAATATTTTGGCGGGAACAGAATCAGTGAGGATTCTTGAAGCAGTTGAATTGATGTTGGGTAATCAACGCGATTGGGAGAATCCATACGGTGATGGACGAGCCGCTGAGAAAATAATCACAGTAGTAACGTCATACGTTGAAGGTTGGCAAGCACCAGATCAGATAGCTTTGCCAAGCCTTCTCGAACAATCAGTAATCACATAAAGGCGGGTAAGATGACATCAAACAACCAAAAACCAAAACCATTCATCGTAGCATGCATCCCAGCATTAAATGAAGAAAAAACAATCGCCCAGACAATAGAAAAAACACGAAAATACGTTGACCAAATCATCATCTGCGATGACGGATCAACCGACAATACAGCGGAACTAGTCAAGCAAACAGAGGCAGTCTTACTACATCATGAAAAAAATATGGGTAAAGGCAAAGCACTTCAGACCTGTTTTCAATACATTCTCCCGAGTAAACCAGATATTATCCTGACGCTGGACGGTGATGGACAACATGACCCAGACGAAATCCCCCTCCTCCTAAAACCCCTACAAAATAATCAAGCAGACCTTGTCATCGGTTCAAGATATGTACAAGGCTCAAAAACAGATGCACCACTTTACAGAAAATTCGGGCTCGAAATAGTAAACATGTTCGGAGAAAGCGCAAACAAAAATGTCAAGGACTCACAGAGCGGATTCAGAGCCTTCAATTACCCTGTTCTAAAAATATTCTCCGACATCAGCGAGAACGGTTTCGGCGTCGAGACAGGTCAATTAGCATCAGCGCGAAAATATGATCTGCGCGTAGCTGAGATACCTGTTACTATCCGATATGATGGGCTGGAGAACACATCAAAGAAAACTCCACTACTGCATGGCTTGGAGCTGGTTACAGCTGGATTACGTTTGATGGTGTTGGATAAGCCTTTGATGATTATGGGTATTCCTGGTTTTCTACTGATCATGTCCTCATTACTCTCTGGGAACCTCTTGATTCATTATTACTTCACTGAAACCTACTTCAGTCTTCCACTAGCTCTCATAACATTCAGTTTCCTGCTAGTTGGAGCGCTTCTGATAATCAGTGGGCTTATCCTCTACGTATTATCCCAGATCACGGTAGAGATCAGAAAACTTCGATACGCTGAAAATATTTGATTTTCGGGGTTTTCTGAGTGATTTGCCGTGGTTGTGTTTCGTAAACACAAGCACAAGTAGATAATAACATTCCATCATTTTCTATTCAAAGAGTTGCAGTAAAATGGAGTCAATGTTTCAAGAAACAGATCAACAATACCCTAGTATCAAAGAATCCGCTTATCTTGAAACAGATGGAGTCTTCACACAATTAAAAAGATGCACAAAGTGCCTCCTACCAGACAGTTTTCCCGGAATCAGCTTCGATGAGGAAGGGGTCTGTAATTATTGCCATGAGCAACCGCCTTATACTGCTCTTGGTGAGGAGGCATTTCTCCAGTTACTTGACCAGTATCGTGGTAGAGGCGATAAGTATGACTGTATTGCACCTATTAGTGGTGGTCGCGACAGTGCCTTTGTGTTGCATCAAATGGTCGAGACGTATGATATGAGAACACTTGCTCTTACAGTTGATAGTGGATTCATCACTGAAGAGGCTCAAAATAACATCAAAACAGTAACCGATAATCTAGATGTTGAGCATGTCTGGATAAGAGACGTTAAACAGATTAGACAAGCTCAGGAAAATGTGGAGACCAAGTTCAAAGGCTGGCTTAGAAATCCATCCATCCACAACATTGTCCCGGTTTTAAACAGCGGGGATAAACTGATGAATTATAGGATGTATCAGTACGCATCCGAAAACAATATTCCCCTATTGCTAGGGGGAAACGTTGTTGGTACAAGCACCTATGAGCATGGGAACTCAAGAACCGGGTATCTCGGCGTATTCCCCGATGATCATGGAGTCTATTCACTCCAAGATAAAATGAAGCTAATCCTCTATTACGGCTGGGATTTCCTAACCCATTCATACAACTGGAGCCCATCAATATTCAAAGAATATTTCACAGGGGCAATCATCTACTTCTTCGACTACCTCTTCAAACCAGAAAACGTAGACCTCTGCGGCTTCTATGATTATATCCCGTGGAAGGAAGAAACTATTGTATCCACAATCACAAGTATTGGCTGGAAAGGCGCCACAGATACAACAACTACTTGGAGAATAGATGACTCCGCTTACGCTGTGATCAATTACTTCTACTTTTACCTCGCTGGAATAGATGAACACGTAGAACTCTACAGCAAAATGATACGAGACGGGCAAATAACAAGAGGCGAGGCATATGAAAGATGTCTAACCGATTCAAGACCCAGAATACCAAGCCTTGAGAAAGAGTTCAACAATCTCGGAGTCTCCGAGAAACAAGTTCATACCACGCTTGAGAAGTATCGAGCTTCATTCATGAAAAAATACCTCAAAGGAACGAGTTTTGAGAGATGCATATCGTCACAATCGCCCAATATTACCCCCCGGACCTAGGTGGAAGCAGTACAAGAGCCTATAATGTTGCTCAGGGTCTTGTGCGAAACAATGAAAAGGTCACTGTGATCACAGCGTTTCCCCATTATCCCCATGGCTGTATCCCGGAAGAGTACCATGGGAAACTGTACACGCGTGAATATGATGAAGGCGTAGACCTAATCAGAACCTATATGTTGCCCATTGAATCAAAGGGGCTTCTATACAGAATCATAACCTTTGTCACGTTTATACTCAGCAGTCTGATTGGTTTACTGGTTCTGACTGATGTTGACGTTGTGTGGGCGGCAAACCCGGATATATTCTCTCTGATTCCCGGTGTTCTCTACAAGCTGCGTTTCAATTGTCCTTTGATATTCAACGTAGACGACCTGAGCATCGAGGACGTAAACAACCTAAGCGTATTATCAAACACAAGCATAACCCTTCAACTCGCCACCTTAGCTACAAAGACCTTGTATAGAGGCGTTGACGCTGTAACGCCAATCAGCCCTGGATACTTCAACACAATACATAGATTCGGCGTACCAATGAACCGAATCAAGCTTCTACGAGGCGGCGTTGACCTGGATATCTTCAAACAAAATAACCATCAGCCTCAAGAAAAATTCCGAATAGCATATAGCGGCTCATTCTCGATAGCCTATGATTTCCAGCAAATACTAGCTGTAGCAAAGGAACTTGAGGACGAGAATATCGAGTTTGTGATTCAGGGAAAAGGAGAACAAGCCTCACTGATACGGGACACAATTCACAGGAAAAAGTTATCAAACGTTACATTGATTGACGAGATTTTTACCCGGAAAGAGGTATCCGAGTTTTTATCACATGCTAGCGCTTTGATTCTGCCTCTGAAAGATTTCACTGTTCCTTATCCCGGTATCTCCTCAAAGCTCTACGAGTATCAGGCGCTGGGTAAACCCATTATATGCTGTTCTGAGGGGCAATCAGCCCTGTATGTGGAAGAGACTGGCTCAGGTTTAACCTTGAAGCCCGGTGATACAGCTGCCTTAAAGGATGCTGTATTATATCTGAGAGATAACCATGAGGCTTCTCAACGAATGGGGCTCTCCGGGCGAAAATATGTCGCGGATAATGTTGGAATAAACCAAATTGGGGCACAGATGCAGCAAATTATGACCCAGACCATCAGTGAGTGCCTAGCATGAATACGCTGCAAATATCTGATAACCTAGACCCGAATACCTCCGAGGGTAGACGGGTAATCACCGTCTCAAACGAGTTGGTGAAACGAGGCTACGGCGTAACAGTAGTCGCAGCCACATCTGGTGAACGGGAATCAGATATACACAAGATGCTTGACCCAGAGGTAAATCTAGTCTGGCATAAGCCATTATTCAAGTTCAGCTGTTTCCATTTTTCACCAAACCTGAGTGACCTGTTATCTGGTCTTGATTTTGACGTCATCCACGCCCACAGCTACAGACATTATGGCACATATATTGGGGCAAAAAAAGCGCGTGAAACCGATACTCCCTATATTTTGAGTCCTTATGGCTCGTTGAGCTATGGATCAGTCCAGTGGTTCAAGCTACTCTACAAAACACAAGATATACTCACAAAGAACCTACCACTAGAGGCGTCAGCCAAGATTCTAGCAAACACAAAATACGAGAAAGACGACATTGTGAAGCATGGAATAGACCATAGCCGTGTAGATATAATCTTCCGAGAAGTAGATACCAGTGTATTCAAAAAAACTGACAGTGTTCCTGACGAAAGTAAGATCGTATATGTTGGAAGAGTCACACCCATCAAGGGAATAGAGCTAATAATCGACTCACTGCAACTCGTTGAATCTGATGTTGTTCTTGAGATAATTGGACCCATCGAGGACATAGACTATTACAGAGGCTTACAAAAACAGGCAGAACGTATAGGCGTTCAAGACCGCGTCATCTTTCATGGACTAGTACCTTACGAGGAAATACCTAGACACTTATCCTCAGCTATAGCCCTCATCTTGCCCTCCTATTTTGAGAATCTTGGCGGGGTGCTTCTTGAGGCTCAGGCATGTCAATGCCCAGTCATAGCGACAAACATAGGCGGTATCCCTGAGATGCTCAAACACAATGAAACTGGGTATTTGCTCTGTGAGCGGTCTCCCCATGAGTTAGCGTCTCGAATCAATTATCTGGCATCAGACAAGGCTGCAAGGCATCATATGGGTGAGAAAGGCAGGGAATTTGTCTCATCGAAGTTCAGTCCCAGAAGCTACGTTGGTAGAATAACCGATGCATACATCGAGGCTTTGGAGCTGAATGGGAGGGCTTAGAGTGAGAGTACTTCTTTTAGCGTTCAAGATGGATCGTGGTGAGGCTCTTGCAGATGCCTTGGCGAGACATGATCATCGGGTTGATGTGGATGCTGTCGGTTTAAAGAACAATAACCTATTACAGAACCTTTGGCGGGTTTTCACTGGGTTTTGGAGATATAGAGGGAAATATGATCTTGTCATCACTGAGAGCTTTGACTACAATGGGTTACTCGCCCTTCTGTTACACTATGTCGATAGAATACCATACATCGTGTATGCGAAAGGGTTCTACCCCGAGGACTCCAAAGAAAGAACCAACAGTATTCTAAGATCAATAGACTCACATCTAAGCCAGCTTATTCTTAGTGAAGCCGATCATATAGTCTACATCAGTAAACACTTGGAGAAAAAATATCAAAGCCATTTTACAGAAGAAAACAAGACCAGTATACTCGACAAACCATGCTCTGTCATCTATCACTCCGTGGATAAAGCATACCTTACCCAGACAACAGACATGAAACATGATTGTAAACGGCTTCTATACGTGGGGAATCTTGACTTTAAGGGCAAAGCCGATGGCGTTGAGTACCTGATAGACACCATACCTGATAGTATAGAACTTCATGTAATAGGCTCAGGCATACATTACAAAAGACTAGTGAAAAAAGCTAAAGCTGCCGGTAAAACCAATATCCGTTTCTTGGGCAAGCTAGAAACCCAGCAACTAGTCTCCGAATATAATTCCGCAGGGGTATTCGTTTATCCTTCTTATCATGACGCCTTCCCCACCGTAGTGATGGAGGCACAAGCCATGGGTATACCCGTGGTAGTCACTGATACTTCTGGTGCATCTGAGGCTGTGCTTGATGGTGTTACCGGTTTCATCTGTGAACCCGATGAAAGCTTCATGGACTCAGTAGAGAAACTAAGCCAAGACGCTGAGCTATGGAATAGAATGTCCAACTCAGCCAAACACCATATTAAAAAAAGTTTATCATGGGAAAACACCGGTAACGGCTTCAATCAAATAATAACAGAAAATTTATGTGAATAAAATGCTGAACGAACAAGGATTTATTCTAGAATCATTATACCGTGACAATATCAGAGTATTTGATGCTGTTAATTTCTTGAGACGGTTCGATGATGGTCTCAGAGGCGCTGATCTCTGTATCGATGGTTATCCCCGTTCAGCGAACTCTTATGCTGTGAACTTGGCTGGTAACTTTAACCCTAGCCTAAGAATTGTTCATCACATCCACTCCCAAGTAATAATCAGGAAAGCCGTCAAACATGGAATACCCACGATAGTGCTAATTAGAAATCCCAGGGATGCCATTGTCTCTGAGTATATCCGAATGAAGTACTCCACGAATAAGGAACCAAGTATCGACTATCTGATCCAAAAGTACATCGATTACTATAACACCGTATCAGATGTACTCAGTAGTGTTTCACTAGTCCCTTTCTCGGAAATAACCAATAACCCTGTTTCATTCATTGAACTTGTATCACGTTTAACGGACACTGTGACCAAACGTAACTATAAGGAACTAGTCGCGGAAATAATGTCACAGTCAAAGGCAAAGGTCACCAAGGAGATAATATACACAACTTCTGTTCCCACAAAAGAAAGAACACTATACAAGAAAGAGGTATCAGAAGAACTCACCGACCTGTACGATTTCTCAGACGCAGAGAAACTCTATCACATGGTACTAAACCGCACCAATAACACAGAACCTTAGTGTGTGTGTTCACTGCACCTTTCTCCCTTCTTATATCCCAAATAATAGAAATTTACAATATGCCGACAGTAGTCAATATCTGCGGACCAGGTAGAACCGGATCAACAGTACTAGACTTAATGCTCGGCAACGGAAAAGACACATTCTCAATAGGTGAAGCCTATGCACTCTATTGGCCTTGGAGCCACAGACATCTAAACCCAGTATGCAGCTGTGGTAATCCAAACTGTGCGATATGGAGTAACTTGCTTGACGTCGATCAATCTGATTTTTACCCATTATTATTCGAGAAAACAGGCGCTGAATACATCATAGATTCATCAAAGTACCTGCCATGGGTTCTGGAAAACAATATACAAGCAGAGAGAAACGGCTACTCGACTATAAACCTCCTAACATGGAAACACCCAGTTGATTTATCCTATTCTCACTGGAAAAGAGGAAGAGGAGATGCTTTCTGGAAAAAACGATTTGTCCCCTACTACACAGAGTTCTTTGACTCTAAGCTTCCATTTGTTTCAGTATATGCTGGAGACTTAGTCGCAAACCCGAGAGAAAAAATCAAGGAAATCTGTGAAAACACCGGTATCCAATATTTTGAGGGTAAAGAGAAGTTCTGGGAAACGACACATCATTATCTGAATGGGTCCAGTAATGTTCTGAATCAGTACAAAGATAAACAGCCCTCCAATAACTTGAACTCATATAGCAAGGAGTTTGAGGTCATCAAAGACAACGTGTTCAATGATGCTCAATTTGATCAACGTGTATGCGATATCGTAGCATTACTCGAGAAAAACGAGGTATCAAAATCCCAGAAAACCTTCGAGAAAAAGGTTCCAAAAGAACTCCCTCTCTGGTATTACCGGGAGAGTCTTCTAAGATACCCGAGAAAAATGTTAGCAGAACTAAACATCAGGTGAAAAATAAATGAGTTTTAAAAGATTTTATGAAAATAAATACTCCACAAGAATCGAAAACCTAAACCCCATGAAACTACAAGCCCTAAGCCTATTTCCATCGCCACCAAGAACTGTTTTGGATGTTGGATGCGGTACAGGGATGCTAGCTGGGTTGCTGAGTGAGGCGGGTTACAAGGTTGTTGGTATTGATTTGTCTGATGTTGCTGTACAGAAGTGCAGAGCGCGGGGTATAGAGGCTTATCAACAAGACTTGGCTGAGAAGCTTCAATTTAGCGATAATACCTTCGACTGCATATTGATGAGTGAGGTAATAGAGCATCTTGTTGATCCAATTCAGGTGCTCAAAGAACTAAGACGGGTGCTAAAGATAAACGGGGTTATGGTTATTACTACACCGAACTCCTCTTTCATCACACGTAGATTCAGATACCTAATAGGTAAGTCCAGCACTGAGACTCAGAATTTTTCACATCTCAGGTTCTTCAGCGCCGATTTCTTGAAACGAGTTGTTACAAGCGCTGGGTTCAGCATTGTTCATTTTTTGGGGTATCTCTTTAACCCATTCAATATGAACACGGGGTTTGTTCTGAGAAACTTAATCAATTTGTTCTCGGAAAACTTCATAGTTGTACTGAAAAAATAAACCCCTTTATGGATTTAGCAGGTATTCTTCGGGTAGCAGGAAGTGGTCTGAAGGACTTCCCAGTATTACTTGTTTTGTCTCATCAATGATGTAGTAGAAGCGATTTGTATCGTTGATTTGTATCACGTTGGTTGTGGTTACTCTGGAGTCAAGATGATCCTTATAGATAAGGCATCGTATTGTTGGGGCGGTATGATTTATTTCATCTATAGTTAATGTGCCTGTTCTCCAAGTTTTAGTCAGATGAACATCGTCGATTAAACTGAATTTGCCTATGAAAACAATATTATCATCATTTAAGATGACATCTGATAATAGGATTTTATCGTAATCATACTTGTTACTCGCGTCATCCCGTAGATTCCAGTTAACCAACTCAGTATAATCAATCCACTCTGCTCCATCCACAGATCGGAGATACCTTAATCCGCTATCACCCATATCTCCAATTCGTGTTTCCCAGTACATCAACTCCCAATGGTTTTCCATTTTCCAAATAATCGGAGACTCAACATACACGGATGGAGTTGCATCTGTATAATCCAGAAGGATTGTCTCGTTTCCCCATCTTATCCCATCAACGCTATCAAAGCGTAATAACTGGTTTTTTTCTACAGTTTCACCTATGATAGTATAACTATCATTAACAATAGCGTGTAGTGAATCAAGGTCACATTCAAACATCCAATCCTGATAACACGTCCAATTGATGCCGTCAGATGAATGTAATAATCCTATGTATCTACTATTATCAAACGTATTTTTTACTAGATAATATATTTTATACGGCATATTACTTGAATCCTTTATAACATTACTAACATCAAGAACTTCTTTATTTGATAAAATCGATTCTTTTTTAGTAAGGATTGTTTCCTCATCTTCTATGAATTTTATTAATTCTATATCTAATTCCTTAACGTTAAAAGGCAACCCTAACTCATATGCATTGTATGGTCCATATTCTTCTTTCTTGAAGTAAAACGACAACGCATCATATATTTCTGACTCTTCAAGTCCACTTCCTTTTCTTATCGGTGTATATAGAATTAATCTATCTTTTTCAGGATAGTTTCTAGATACTATATTAGATATGTTATAAGGCGAATCATAATTATATATAGTATTTATATCGCTTCTGATCGTAACGTTTGTTATTATGTTACTTCTCGATATATTACAGAAATGCAGCATTATATAGGAATAACTATGAGTTACAACCAAGTCATTTTGTTCCACGCCTTTTATGAACATTTTTGTGTTAGCAATATCATAACTGTCAATTCTAGTATAGGTGCTTGAAAAATGTGATACTTCCAAAATGCCGCCTGTTATTATGAAAATAATAATGGTGATGGTGGTTTTATTGGATAGAATTGTCTTTTTCATCTGATGAATGTCAATCTCATTCTTTTCAGTAACCTCTTCTACTTTCAGAATGTTCGAAGCGTAAATGCTCATACATAGAGAAATAGGTAATACAAGTCTGTTAGCAGGAATTGGATAATTAAATACCCCTAAAAACAAAATTGATGAGACGATCAGATGTAAATAAACAGCTATTTGCTTGACAGATCCGAAATAATTGATTATGAATCCAGTAATCGCTAAGGGCACCAAGGTTTTCTGCAGATCATTTATTGAAATACCTCTATCAAAAAAATAACACGTAGCATCTGTTAGTCCAACAGAAACTACTGGTACAAGAAGTAAAAACACGTAAAACAGTGGTTTAAACTCGTCAGATTTCGCGAGAATATTTTTCTTATATTTTATGCCAATTGGTATTATGAATGCAATTGCGCATGTCAATAATAGTCCATTATAAGAAATTATTTTGTTGTTAAAATTAGTTAATGTAACTATCATATTTATCGAAAACGGAGCACCAAAAATAAGACTAGAAGCTATTATTTTTCCAACATCCGAAATTGTATCATTGTTATTATACAATAAATATAATGAATGAATCACTATTACACCATATAGAAGAAACGGCGTCATAGGATGTGTTATTAAACAGGATGCAAACATTAAACCGATTAAAACTGTGCTAGTTGTTGATATTTTTTTATCTCTATCAATATAAGCCTGTAGTAAAAACAAGGATGTTATAAAAAATAAATAACTATGATTTTCTCTCAATAAAACTGTAAATCTACTATAATAGTAAGGAGTTAATATAAAAAGAAACGAATTTAACATACCCGGAAGTGCGCCGTTAATTCTCTTAATTAATAAATAAACTAACGCGATAAAAAAACCAGAGAAAAAAGGAGCACCAAATCTCATAAGGTCATATATGTGTATGTTTGTGGCTAAACAAAATGCACTGAGATAATGGTAAAACCCTGGGTTGGAGTATACCATATAGGTTCTGAAGTAATCAAACGCCTCGATATGCGAAAAACTATTCCTCATGATACCAAGTACTACGTTAACGGTTTCCCATCCATCTATAGACCACCAAAAGTCTGTTGGCAGTTTTTTCATTATTATTAGAAAACCGATAAAGAACATTGTGGTTAAGCTGGCTAAATTGACTGAGAGGGTTTCTATTTTTTTTATAAAATTATAGTTGTTTTGGGTTATGATTGAATAACCTGAGATTGCTAAAAAGAGGGTCATAACTGAATATATTACTAGTTGATTTACATTGGATGAAATAAAAGTAAGTATCAAGTAACTAAAAGTTACAACCGTTATACTAATGGGCACGCACATCATGATAAACTCGTCAATTGAAAGCTCAAGTTCTTGAGAAATTTTTAGGCTGAGATAGACTCCGGGACAAAATATCAGAAATAGCGAGGAGATCACGTTGAAAGCTGTTGTATTTGTTTTTAATCCGAGGAAAATATACGCTGTTATTAAGGTGGATAGGAAAACCGGTGATAAATACAGTATTTTATCGCGTTTCATCTTAGGTTATCCTATTGTGTTATGGTGTTATTTCGCTGGATTTTGTCTATAAACCTCTGTGAGTATTCTAGAAACACACCTCCCTCGAAAGTGGAATCAAATTCAAGAAAGGGTTTGTAGTTTGTACAAAGGAAATTCGTACTGTGTTATGAATGTGGATTATCTGACAAATATCTCTGCCATTTCTGTTTTTGCTTGCTCGATATAGCTGTATATCTCAACATAGTTTACATCCATGCCCTTGACGCTGTTGGCGTCAAAGTATTCTTGATCTACTTCTAAGTCTCGTAATGGTAGCTGGAACCATCCCATCTCGACGAGTTCGCTTACTGTTGCTTCGCTTAACAGGTAATCAATAAGTATCTCGGCTTCCTCTGTATCGGGTCCATCCTTTATCATTGCTACTGTGTTTGGGATCAATAAGGTGCCCATCTCGTCTTCTCCTTGGTCTAGGAACACCATCTCGACTGGTGCGCCTCGCTCTATGGCTCCGATGCTGTCATCTGTATCTGTGAGTCCGAACATGATGTCTCCGTCGGCTACGAGGTCTCGTACTACGCCGTTGCCGTCGACTACTCTGATTTCTCTTTCGTTGAGGGCTGTGAAGTAGGCTACTGCTTCCTCTGGTCCGAGGGTGGCGTATAGTGCTGCTACGTGGGTTGCTGTTGTGCCGAATATTGGGTATGCTATGGCTATCTGGTCTGCTGGATATTTTTCGTCTAATAGGTCATAGATTGATGTGGGGTAGTCTTCTGGGTCCATAAGCTCAGTATTGACGAGGCATACTCTTGCTCTGCCACCGAAGCCTGTCCAGTAGTCCTCTGGGTCGATGTATACGTCTGGGATGCCCGTTGCCATGGGTGAGACGTATGGTGTGAGTACTCCTTCTTCTTTTAGTAGAATGGTCTGGGCTATTTCACCGTTCCACCATACATCACAAAGAGGGTTCTCTTTTTCTGCGATTAGCCTGTTTACTAGTCCTGTGGTTTTTGCTGCTTCCACATCATAGACTGCCTTCACGGTGATGCCTGTTTCTTCCTCAAACTTGTCGAGTATGGGTTCCGAGAATATTTGGTCCACTGATGTATAGATGACCACCTCTCTTTTGTCAGTGTTTAATGCCATGTAGGCTCCCCCAGCGATTACCGCGATGAGGATGACTACGATTAACTTTGTGTAATTCTTGAAGGACATGCACAATGTAACATGTCGCTCGTATTTATTTCTTTGACATTACTCCAAATATCAAGCCACTCGCCAACAACGTAGTTACAGCGATGGCGTAGAAAGTAAACTCATAGCCACGGGCATCAATCAGGGCGCCCACAACGGAAGTAGAAACCGCGCCCACAATATTCCCAAACATGGTGACTAAGCCGAGTCCTACTGCTTTCAAGCCGCTTGGGAGGCTGCTTGTGGTTGAGGAGTAGATTATGGGTGAAAAACTGTATAATGTGAGTCCAAGCACCAGTAGATTTAATCCCAGTATTCCGGTGCCGGGGAAAACAACGAGACTCAATAGAAAAACTGCGCTTAGCGCTGATGCTCCGCAGATGGCGTTTCTTGCGCCTGTTCGTTCTACTATCAAGCCGCTGCTTATCTTGGCGAATATTCCCGCGGCTGGTAGTACCATGGACATGAATCCAGCTGCTGCTACTGTCATACCTTTGAACTCTACGAGAAAGCTTGGTGTGAATGTGAATGTGGTACGTAGTACGAGGTTATAGGTGGCGTGGCTTAACGCGTAAGGTACTAAAACCCAGAGATAATCCCTCAGTACGCCCTCTTCTTTCTCGGTTTTCTCTGTGACTGCTACCTCGTCTTTCATCAAAATCAATGTGGCAATTGACAACAGGAACGCTGGGAAGGATAATACCATGAACGCTGCCCTCCAGCCCCAAACAGACAATATCGAGACTGCTACTGGGAAAGCCAAGGTGTTTCCCACGTTTGCGCCTGACTCGTTGAATCCAATGGCTCGACTTTGTTTGTCTCCGAATCTATCCGAGAGTAACGCGTTAGCTACTGGTAGGTGTACTCCTTGGAATAAGCCTACGAGAAAGCGTAGCGTGAATATATGGATGAATCCCTGTGCATATGCTACTAGGAAGGTTGATGCGCCGTAGCCTATCATACTGGCGGCTAGTACTTTTCTTGGTCCGTATTTTTCGCTGAGGGTTCCTGCTGGTAGTTTGCTGATGATGTAACCGATGAGGTATGCTGTCTCAAGTAGTCCTGATTGTGTGTGGGTGAGTCCTAGTTCTGTTGTTAGTACTGGTAGTACTGGTGGGAGTACGCTGCGGGCTAGGTAGATGCTGATCCAGCCCATCCATGTGATCATTAGCACAGTGTAGTTGTTGTTCCACCAGTTAGGCTTCATAACAGGTGGATATGACTTGGCGCTAGTTATTCTCTTCGATAAAAGATGGGGTTAGCAGTGCTCGTCTATGAGAGCCTGCACGTGTTTCTTGGCGTCTTTCATGATGTCTTTGCCGTGGGTGTAGATGAAGACATCAAAATCATATGTCAATAACCGTTTCATCTCGGCTGTAGCCTGCTTAACATCAAGACAGTATCGCTCAGGTGGAGGCATCAGGTTACTGTTTTCGTCTCCGAAGATGGTATCCCCTGCGATTATCGCCTTATACTTCTTCAGATAATAGCTGCTGTTTCCTTCGCTGTGTCCGGGTACGTGGATTATCTCTATTCCACCACAGTAGGGAAGCATTGTATGGTCTTTGAGCCCTTCGACTTCTACGCCCACTGATTCCTTGATTAGTGGAGCCTCCAGTTCTTGAGCTTTCACTGGGGCGTTTGTGAGTTCTACGAGTTTGGGTAGGTTGTTGATGTGGTCCCTGTGTTTGTGGGTGATGAGTATGAGATCAACATCGCCCCAATCTTTACCGATTGATTTCAGTTCTTTTCCTATACCTTCTACGTGGGCTGGCGTCATGCCACCGTCTATGAGTATTGTAGCTTCGCTGCAGTCTAGTATCCATGACTCCATGCTGTGGTTTTTCGCGTCGCTGTGGTCGATGCTGTAGAGGTTCTCCAGTATCTTTACCATAAATTCACCGATGAAATAGACTGGATTAGTCTACTTAAACCATCGTAGGCTAGACTTTGGCGGCGTTTTCGGCGCTGATCTGCATGGCAGCAGTTGGGTAAAGTGCTACCGTTGCCTCTGCGCCATGTTTCTCTTCAAGCATCTCTAACGCTTTGTTCCATGTTTTCACCCATTGGCTGCCTCCACCATAATAGTACTCGTCAGCGATGGCAATTTCCGGTGTAACACAGATGACGCGGTCCATTTTCCATGGTTTCTTGACATAGGTGGTTTTTGTCCAGCCCCTTCCACCATAATCTGTGCCAAAGCGACCATTGTAGTGGTGGACTCTGCAGCCTTCAGGCGTGTAGAGTAGGAAAACCATGTCGCCGCCTTCTCTGACGCTGTCTCGTAGGATGTGGTATGCCTTGTAGCCTTCGTTTGCCATGGGGTAACCG
>JAHLLU010000008.1 GCA_020444005.1 archaeon | reverse complement strand
AGAAACTAGGACCTAAAAGACTCAGTCCTAACCTCAGAGCCATCAGCCCGGATGATCAAAATATCCAAACCATCACCGCTCATAGCATCACGGGCAATAGCAGCCTTAATCGACTTCCTCGCCAACTCAACACCCGCCTCACAGTCCAACCCCTTATCATACTCTGACTCAAGCACACCAATAGCAATAGCCGCACCCGAACCAGCCGCAATAAAATCATCAGGAATCAAACTACCAACCGGGTCCATACTATAAAGACTCGGACCATCAGGATCATACCCACCAACCAAAGTCTCCATCAATAATGGCATCATACGCCTGTTAAACAACATATTACTGATGAGCTTCGCCATCGCCTTAGTAGTAATAGGACGATTCTTCTCCAAATAGAATAGATTAGCATAGGCCCCTGCCTCACGTACAAGCGCCTGCATATCACTCATCAAACCAGCGAAAGCTAGCCCAACGCTATCTGTCAGCTTGAAAACCTTCTGCCCTTTATTGCTGGATACGAGCCGCCCATAGGTAACTCGTTTCTCGCTTGCGAGTACCACACCGTCACTGCATACTAGTCCAACGGTTGTCGCTCCTTGTACTGCCTGGTAGCCCATCTAGTTCACTTCTCCTCAGAATTACGGAACGCACGATATATACGTTCCCCCGACTCAGAGACGGTATATTTTACTGTTTCCCCGAGGCTTAAGCCACTCCACCTGATAACCATAGGCTTCAAGAACAGCTAAAAAGTCACTAACACCCTGCTCCTTTAAGAAACGCTGAGCCTCACCCAGAGTATCCAGCTTCGCTAACCCATCTTTGATCTCCTTATGTTTCTCTGGAGTAACAAGAACACCCCCAAGGTCCCTATACTTGGCACCTTCTTCCCTGATCTCCTTCTTAATCTGAGCAGTGATAACCCCTTTAAGCCTCGCAATATCATCAAGAACCACAATATCCCCATACTTTGGTTCCTTTTTCTTTGTCAACCCAATCTCGATAATAGTCTCATTTTCTTCTTCATCTACCGAGATAAGATCTCCACCATCCTTGTTATTGATATCAAAAACACAGATAGTCTTGTATCTCTGAGGGTACTTGATGTTAGCTCTAAGACTCCAGCCTTCCTTCTGAATGACCCTTCGCATTATCTCATCTATCTTGGAAGCACGCTGACTCAGCCTACGAGTCGATTTAAGCTCAATTACAGCTTTGATCCTCCCTTTACCGGATATAGTAGCTTTCCCCAGTCGGTTAATTTGATGCTCTAGATAATCATCTGATCCACGGTAATAGATCTCCAGTCTGAGACTATAGGCAAGTAACGCGATCATATTCGCGTAGTTATATTGCTTCATCAACTCCTCAGCTGCAATATCTCTGAAGCTCACAAGATATTGTTCATCATCTAAATCTGCATAGAGACTATCATCAAGCTCAGCAGCAGAAACACCATTTCTCGCCGCAACAGCCTCAAGCACAGCAAGACGTTCCTCCTTTGAGGCCACAACCCTTGAAGCAGCCTCTGTGAATACCTGTCTTCTGGCTTCCAGCGGAGACATGCTACTCCTTGACTGGAACACTGACCGTGCTTCAAGAACGGAAGCAATTCCCCTAACCATCCTAAAGTCATAGCCCAAGTGTTCACAATCGCTGAGGGTCTCCTTAAGTGGACCACGTTTCTTATCTACGTGATCTTTGAAAACAGCGATAAGAGTATCTAGTATGCCCAGAGGTTCCCTGATAAAAGCAGGCTTGATAACGCCACTCCTGCGAAACATGCGAATATGATCGAATGGCAGATTCACCGCTGCTTCCTCCGGTGACTCATATAAACTTCCGCCGTACCAGCACTCACTAACTCAAAAAGTAAGGCCGCCTTACCCGGTGAGGGACGCAGTATCCTGCCTAAACGCTGAACAAATTGTCTATTGCTTCCTGATCCACTTAAAATAACAGCCATTGATGCATCGGGTACATCAACACCCTCATCGAGAACACGACTCGTCAATACACGCTTGTAGTCTCCACTGTGAAATCGATTCAATATCTCTTCCCGTTCTTCTTGAGGTGTTTGATGAGTAATGGCTGGAACTAGAAGCTCCTTACTGAGCGTGTAAACTAGCTTATTGTGGCTTGTGAAGATGAGGGTTTTCTCGGAAGGATTTGATTTCAGAAGCTGTTTCAGGTAGGCTATCTTACTACTACTATTCAGAGCTATGTCCATCGCTGCGTTTCTAGCGGTTAAAGCTCGTCTAGCCTCTGGGTCTCTTCCACTGCGTTTTACGAAGTTGAGATAGTCTCTTGGGCTTCTGATCTTTATTTTTCTACTTTTGAGATAGTCTCGGTATATGTCATATTGACGATTGTACTCGTATTGTTCAGCACCAGATAACGGTAATCTGATAGTCTTTACCGTGAAATCCGCAAGATGAGACCCAGCAAGATCAGTTACGCCCAACTCATAAACAGTTGGACCTACTAATTCTTCTAGGATCAGTAGCGGTGCCTCAGCTTTCTGAAGCGTCGCGGTAAGACCAAGTCGTTTTGGCGCTAGATATCGCTCTGCGATGCGTCTATTGCTTGGTGCAGTGAGGTGGTGTACCTCGTCAAATATGATTAACTTGAATAGATTTCCCAGTTTATGGGCTCGGAGTCGTGCACTATCATAGGTGCTCACAGTTATGGGTTCAATATCTTCTTGCCCACCACCTAATGCACCTACCGGTGTATTGAACGCCTGTTGAAGAACCTGTCTCCACTGCTCAACCAAAACAATAGTAGGAACCACTACAAGCGTAGAACATTTCTGCTCCTCTATTGCCTTCACAGCCAAAACCGTCTTGCCTGATCCAGTCGGTAGCACCACGATTCCCCTACAGTCTGCTTTTGTCCAGAATTTTAATGCGTCAACTTGATAATCTCTGAGCTTGAAAGTTGTCTCTAGTTTTGGGGTCTTTAAGAATACTCCAGCTAGGTCTCTGTATGGTTCGTTGCTTGAATCTAAGTGTTCTATTATTCTATAATAGAGGTTAGCTGGAAAACTGTTCATGGGTTCTAGCTGGTCTAGGTATACTGGATCACCATCGATCAATATTCGTCCTCGACTGTACTCCAATATACGCATGTTAGCTCCGCCTGTGTCCTATTCCCTTTACTCTTATAGTTCCGGGCTCACCTTGTCTTCCAGACACCTTGAACTCGGCGTCGGTGAATGTTTCTGCTACTTTGATAGCTGTAAGAGTATGGAGCGTTATTTCACTTGTCCTAAACACCGTTTCACCGTCAGCTAGACTCGCAGGTAGAATCAAGTGATCTGCAGTATGCTTGTCAACTTGCGGTCCTGTACGAAGCTCAGTGATCAACTTTGATGCTGCTTCCTTACCCACCAACTCAGAAGGTTTACCTCGAGCTCCAAGACTATCAGTCCCAAGATAGATATCCGAACCTTCACACCACAAGACTACAAAACTACCGGGACTCAGAGGAGTAGGCTTAGCCACTATAGGCTTGACGGTGTTTTTTGGTCCTAATATGTTAAGGTGTTTTTTGGCTGAGTTTGCTTGTCTTGTTGCGACGTGTTCTGGTAATGCTCCACATAGTGATACTCCATTGATTTTTTTGATTATTGATTTATTTGGGTAGAGTGGTTTGAGTATCTCTACGGGTTGTGTTGTTTGGATGATTTCGCCTCCGCCTTTAGGATAGAAACCGTGTCTTTTGACATTGATTGACGTATTTACTCCCATCGAATGAAATGCTTTGTAGACTATTTTCTGTAAGAAGGGTATCGGTGGTGACCAGTTCACAGCGGTTCCGCCATTAATTTTCAAGGTGGATGATTTATCAGCATACCAGAGTACCGGGTTTATACATTGAAGTAGTAGACCAATGCTACCAGCTGTACCAATATCAATCGAGAAATCTCCGCCACAAATATTCGCTGGATTAAAAGTGATTTCCTGTGAACCAAGTTCAGCTCCACTCGTCTCAGCTTTTGTGATTTCTGCGGCGGTTCGTAACGTGGTAAGATGCTGGGGTTTTAGTCCGGGGTCTCTGCGTTTTGCCCTAATATTATAGACAGTTATAGGTTTGCCTAGAATTGCGCTGTAGCTAGTAGCCATGCGAAGGAGTTGTCCTCCGCCTTCCATTATTGAACCGTCTATCTGGATCATGGTCTATTCGACTGTTCCCCCGCAAAACCTTGGAAGAACTTCTTTTGCTACATCAGCCGCTTCGTTAAGCTTTTTCTTTGTTATTCCAGGAGCGCCACACATGAGCATCAACACGTTTTTGGTGTTTTTATTCACCTTGCTATAATCAGCATCACGGTAAGGATAGATGGCTATTAGTCTTTCATCATCCTGTATCACGGCCTCTCCACCGCTTAATGTAACAGGCTTTTTCATTCCTATACCTAAGAACTCTTCTCCAGATCTTGCTTCACGCATAAGAGGTGTGCCATCAACTAGGTCTACATCAAAACTAGCTATTGGGATCGCGGTGGTTATCGATACAAGATTGTAGGCATCAACCCAAGTATTGATCTTCGGTATAGGCTTGTCCCTAAGCACTCTTCTGATTAGTGCTTCCGCTGCTGGGCGATTTTTTGTTGGGTCTATTCCTAGTTTCCAGAAGAAATCCCTGTAGGCTCTGAACTCAGGGTCGTCTCTGAGTTTCTCTATCTCCCATTTTTCCTGTGTCTCTTTGAAGACGTCAAGCTTGTATTCTTCGAGGATTGGGTCTTCTCGTTTCACGGTAATGCTGTAGAATCTTACTATCTGGGCGTCTAGTCCGGGGAATCTTGTCTGGAGTTCTGGGCTTAGTTTAAGGTATTCCATGGTTATCATTCTCGTGGTTTACTGAATCTGAAACAGCCAAGTCCCTGATCCTATTCTCGCCGTCAATCTCCTGCACAATACGATGGACCTCCAGAGGCACTAGTTCACTCCAGTCTTCTCCATCCAATATTCTTCGTCTTATCTCTGATGCCTCAAATTTACCTCTCTTATAGAGATCGATTGGACGTACCTCGTAACCTGCTTCGACCAATAGCCTCTTTGTGAGGCTCTGGTTGCTGTAGACTATATCGAAGCGTGGTATCTGGCTTTCTACTGCGCTTACCCATACTCTGTGGGCATTTGCGTCGGGGATAGGTATAATCATGTATCTGTCTGTGGGTATCTCAGCTGCGTTTAATGCTGCTCTAATCATCTCGATGCGCTCTCCAGCTGTGAAGGGGTTATCATGCTGGTGACTCATCTGGGCACTGCCAACGACAATTATTAGGTTATCACATTCTTTGAGTATGGTCTCTACAGCGTACAAGTGCCCGTAATGAAAGGGTTGAAATCTTCCGACGAAAAGCGCTAGGGTCATGTCTTTGGCTCCTTTTGTGATGGTAGGCGTATGGGAGGTTTATGTGTTTTCCCCCAAAACATTGTTCTGATTCTTGAAACAGGTGTTCTAAACACTGGGATTATACTCTACGCGTATTATGTTTAGTACGTGAATAGATATGAGTAAGACGATTAATACGATAGTCGCAATAGCGCTAGTGAGCCTATTCCCAGCCCTAACGATATACGCTGGATTAAACGCCCCCACAGTGGAATTTAGTGAAGGACAAGCAATCATAATTGCTACTGATTACCTTAAAGGGTCACCCACCTTCAGCTTTGATGGAATAGAGGATACCATAGAGCTAGTTGATGTAGATACGATCAGGATGCCCAATACTTGGTCTGTTACCCTCAAATTTGATTCAAGACACGCTGGTTACGGGAACCGTACAGGCGAGATGGTTGCTCAGGTAATAACTGAACACACCATGGTCATCATGGTCAGCAATGGTGAGATCATATCCGCGATAACGGATGACATATTTAATGAAATAACAGAGACCTTACAGCCAGTTGATACAAGCCTTGAGGAGGCTGAGCAGTTAGCTCTTGACTGGTTGATGGCTGCTCCTACATTCAGCTTTGACGGAATTGAAGGAAGCATGAGTATAATTGATACTGTAATTGCGGAGAGCTACCCTGTCCATTACTTTGTCACTATTAGTTTCACCTGCGCACAGCCCGGTTATGGCGATAGAACAGGTGAGGTATTGGCTCAGGTAATTACGGAACACACAGCAAAAGTTGTGGTAAGTAGCGGTGAGGTTCGTAGCACGGTGATAGATGATACTTGGGACGAGTTCAATCAAAGGGAAAAAGTAAGTTCAGAAATACTCCCACTGAAGGAAGCACTCAACATAGTAATAGAATATCTACAAGAAAACTATGATGAGGCTGAGACCCTGGACGTTGATGTAGAATGGAGTATAGCAAACCTGACACCAGAGAACCTAGTCGGTGCATCAACCATCGAATATAGTGGAAATGGATGGACAATAACCATACATTATCCAGTTGTCTGGAAACCAAATTACAGCTTTGAAGTTGAACATACATCTGGGTTCACGTGGAGTGGTACTGTTGACCAGAGTGGCACGGTAACAGAGACTGAGTAAATTTTTTCCTTATTTTATTGGTTTTTCTGGTACTCCTGATTCGCACGGTACATTTGTTTGACAAAAACCACAACCATATCCCTCGAAACCAAAATGGCGTTGCACATATTGACGTGTCATATTGACATATGCCCTACATAGTACTTTATTGTGCCCATCCTTGGTTATTGCGCCTATAGGACAACGTTCAATACATTTTCCACAGGTTCCTTCTGCTAAGAATAAACAATTTTCTGTATGATTCTGGTATATCCTCGGAGATGGCTTGATAACCGCGTCAAGTACAACGCTTCCAGTTCTCATCGCCATTCCAACAGGTGTAATCAATGCATCTGTTAGGCTAAAAGTGCCTAATCCAGCCGCATATGCTGCATGCCTCTCACTCCAAGTAGATGCATAACCATACTTTTCGGAAGTCGCACCTTTCCAAATAGAACTATTCATTGGTGCAACAGCGTCAATTCTATTGTTCTCTAGTTGTTTTACCACATGATCTCTTAGTTTGACGTTTACTTTTTCTCCGAATATCCTTGATCTTGCCCATCTTTCGCTGGGGAAGTGGGTTTCTTTTCTGTGATCTCGTTTGGTTGCCTCGGTCTGTGGTAGTATCCAGCTTACAACGGATAATTGTTCAGGTTTGTATTCTCGTTTATACTTATGTTTCATGTACTCATGGGGGAGAATATAGAAGTCTCCTATATCCTCTTTGTAAAACTGGTATAATGGATCAGCGCCGCTGCTGAACCCGACAAGAGGTTCACCCCATGCTGGCTCGTTATCCCATTTTTCCATCGAGTTTTTTGGACTAGCGATGTATTCTTTTATGATATTTGTAAGCCATGTAGCGAGGGATTCAGCGTTCATGATGGGATTAGACCGCAAGCGCTTTATTTAAAATGCGTCTCATGATGATAACTATCTCATGGTGTCGATAATGGATGAATTAAAATTCCTTTACCTAACGTGGGACGATGTACAAGCAGCAGCAGAAAAAACAGCCGACAAGATCAAACAAGATGGCTTCATTCCAGACATCATGATAGCTATAAGTAGAGGTGGCTTCGACCCAGCCCGTATCATAAGTGACCAATTAGGCATCAGAAAACTAGCGAGCCTGCAGGTAATCTACTATAGTAGTGTAAATGAGAAGATGAAGGAGCCCCAAGTGCTCTTTCCTTTGAACGCTCAGATAAAGGGGCTGAAGGTACTTGTTGTTGATGATGTATCAGATAGTGGCCACAGCCTGATGGCTGTAAAGAAATATACGGAAGATAAAGGAGCAGCAATTGTGAAGGTTGCTACTCTTCATCATAAGCCTTGGAGTGAGTTTAAGCCCGATTATTACGCTGATATGGTTGACAAATGGATACTCTACCCATGGGAGCCAAATGAATCAATACAAGATCTAGTGCATATGCTATCAGAAAGGGGATTATCAAAAGAAGAGATACCAAACAAACTCAGAGATATAGGTTATTCTGAGCATGAGATTAGTCGTTATCTAAGAATCTGAGAAGACGTATAGTGCCTCATCATAGGTTCTACCCATCCATTCAGTACCGGGGTCAAATCGTTTAATCTTCTTGTCCTTTAGCATATCGTACAATCTTCTGTTTGCTTCCTCGACGGTAATCTCCTTGTCTCTAAGTAAGCTGAGTGGTGCATTTACTGCTACTGGACGGGCTGGTAATCTGTGCCGTGTTGCTTTTGGTGTAAATACATTCTTTTTTTGAGCTACATCAAGCACCTTTAATTTATCCAGCTTGGGTAGATACATTGTGGCTTCAAAACTTCCTGAAGTCAGGTTTTCCCGCGCCTCTGACTCTGTACAATGGATTATCTTGTAACCCCACTCCTGAAGCTTCCTTTCCAGTTTGTAGCTCTTCTTAAACGCCTCAACGAGATCATCGTTTTCAGTTATTATTTTGATCCCAGAGTCTTTGAATATCAATAAGAGACTTTCATCATCTTCTGGGCTCTCAACCAGATCAAATGACTCATGTTTAAGATCCAACTCATTTAGTATTGTCTCGGCGTTTTTCTTGTTGAACGGAGCAGGTACCATTCTGCACCAACGTTGGATTGTTATGCTGGGATCAAAATAATCGAGGAGACACACACATGTGAACCTACAGCCTAGTTCTTTCATTATCGTGGTTCTGTGCATCCCGTCAAGTACAACATGGGTTCTTCGATCTACTAGTATTGGTGCTGACTGTACTCCGTCGCGTTCTATGCTTGCCTTTAGTTTGTTTAGCCTGTATGGAATGATCTGCTCATGGATCAATAATTTTTCTGTTTCTACAAGGGCTATGTCAAGCCGTAAGCCCTCATGGTTTATAGTATATGCGGCCGGAGGTTTAGACATCTCAGACAGTAATATCTAGGATATTATTAATTTTAACCTATAGAATATGTGTAAGGTAATTACTGTAATTCTTGGAGAGCCTCTTCGGCTTCCTCCATCGCCTCAGCTAGCATATCTGCTTTAACGACTGTGGTGATGTATCCAGCGATCTTGTTTCTTAGTTTCTTACTTACGTCTAGCCCGATCTCGTTGAGGAACTGTTTATTGGGCTCAAACTCTGGCTGGAAGCTGTACTCGTATTTATCTAGTAGCTCCAGACTTATTCTTTTTATCATTTCTGTACGTACTTTTCCCAAACTGACGCACCGTTTCTTGCCTTTGATACCATCTATACCGCCCTTTTAAACGTTTAGGCTATTGCTGTTCCTCGATGCGTATCGTATCAAGCACGATGGTGGTGTTTAGTCCTAGTAGTATGCCTCTTAGCTCTAGGTCGTAGGCTATCTGGGGGAGTGTGAAATTTAGTTCTATATTTGTCCATGTATCATTCATTAGCATTGAATCGGTGATGTATACGGGGTTTAGTGTTGTTTGGTTGTAGTATACGTCTAGTTGTATTGTTTCGTTGATGCGATTGTCTGTTGTTTTGAGTTTAAAGGTTACTATATAGTTACCTCGTGGTACTATCTCGTATGGCCCATACCAGAGGGTCCGGGTCTGTATGCTCATGTTGTGATATGAGAGTACTGTGCCTATGGTGCTGTTTAGGTCGTTTTGTTGTTTCATGTTCTGGGGTATTAGGTCGTTGTATGTGTATGTGATGTTGAATGGTTCATAGGTGATGGCTTCTCCTGTGTAGTCTCGTTTATAGAGGTAAACGTTGTCGTAGAAGGCTAGTAGTTGATAGTTGCCTTGTCGGATAGAGGTGAAAGCGTATTTAATGGTGTTATGTGGGTCTGTTTCTAGGTCTATTAGGATATATTCTGGTTCTAATCCAGTTACCCAGTTGATGGCATCCTTCCACGTCTTTACGTCCTTATAGGTTGGGGGGATCATGACGTATGCTTCTTGTCGGTTTGAGAAGTGTGGGAAGAGGTTGTCTTGTGTTAGTATTGATGCTTTTTTTGGGACTATGTCTATAATCTGGTTTATACGGGTAGTTCTGTTGGTTTTGACTGGTTTCTCGTATGCTGGGCTAAGGTGCATACCCCATGTTAGGGGACTTATGGGGGAGAGGCTTATTCCTGTGATTATGGAGAGTATAGCGATTACTTTGATTGTTTTATGTATGGTTTCTATGCCTCTTTCGTTTAGAAGTTGATTTGTTCCAGCTATGAAGCCGTTAAATATGAAGGGTATCACGTATGCGCTGTACTGAAACCCTACTCTATAGTATGGGGGATAGTTACTTAGTAGAGATATTACAAACCAAGGCGCTGTCGGAAGTAGGTATAATGGTAGCTGTGAGGTTGCAAAGAGATATGGTGTGAATAAGCAGAGAAGGTATCCTATCTTGTTGTACCATTCATAGTTTAATGCCTGAAAGGTTTTCACTGGGTGAGTTAAGGCATATAATGGGATTTCTAGCGGGTCATTTACACCAAGAACGGCATAATGTTGTCCTGCTTTTAGGTGTGCAGGTATTTCCGGGTTGTAAAAGTTGATTACTGTTCCTGAGATTAGTTTCCAAGCTATCGCAGTTATCAGGAAGAGTATAATGATTAGGTACTGGGTGCGTTTTGTCTCCTGTTTATGCTCTTTTATGATTATTATTACTAAGAATATGGTATATGCAGCCATAAGGTAGAAGACTTGTTCTTGTACTGCTAATGCAAGGTTAGTGGCTATAATAAATGATAACCATTTTCGGGATAATGTATAGTATAGGACGTATCCAAGTATCAATGGTAAAAACGCTTGCACGTGAAAATCATAACAGTTCACTCCATGTAACGCAGGATTCAGAAGGTAAATACAAGCTAGGATACAACCTGTTTTCTTGTTATGGTATAGTTGAGCTATTTGATAGATAGGATATGCTGAAAGCCCTAAGACTAGTGATTGTATGAATAGCAGTGTTTCGGCGGATTGATGAAGATAATAGATGGGAAGTACTGTGAACAGTATCGGGCTAAAGTGGATACCGAAAAAACTGCCTGATTCACTGAGATGCAGTTCGCATGTGTAGTAGAATATCTTATCTTGGTTTATTGTTGTCCAAAAGCCTTGATCAAATATCCCGAGGTCCCATGCATAAGTTGTAAAAGTGTTATGTTTTGCAATTGTGAACCAAGTGAGAGTTATTGTGTAAATGACTATTGCGAGGTTTATTATCAGTTCATACTGGTTTTCCCTTATTTTTCCCCAGAAATTCATCTATTCAGTGTCGATTCAAAATTGATTTAAGACTGCTGTAACCGTTAAAATATCTTATAATCAATATCATTTCAGCAGATACACAGGGTTTTTACCGGTTTATTATTTAAAACTAAAGTTTATTGAATTAAAAAAGGAAAAAAGCCGGAAATATGCCTTCTAGGCGGAAAGGCTCGTAAGTATTAAATATTTATCGAAAAGAAATAGGAAAATAGAAGGGAATAGGATGTCCAACGAAATTAAAACGGCACCGATGCATAAACTGATCAAACGCGCTGGCGCTGAACGTGTTAGCGAAGAAAGCGCTAATGCTTTGGGTGACGCACTAGAAGAGATAGGAGTCCGTATAGCTACAGAAGCTATAGATTACGCTCATCATGCTGGCCGTAAAACCGTAAAGGCAAGAGACATAGAGATAGCAGCCAAAAAGGTACTTGATCGATAGAATACTTGTCTAATATTTCTAATTATATTGATTACCTCTATTTTCAACTATTATTTTTATAATATTGGATAAAATCCCTTAGTTCATTACAAGGATTATTCAAAAATAATAAGATATATCTTGGAGATTAGATAGTTCTAGCACAAGATGCAGAAGTATAACTGTGACGTTCTTGTCGTCGGGGCTGGACCAGCAGGCAGCATGGCAGCTAAAACCGCAGCAGAGCTAGGAGTTGATGTAATTTTTATTGAGGAACATGAGGTTCCTGGGACTCCAGTCTATTGTGCTGAAGGCTTAAGCATAGGTGGGATCAGGGCGGGAGGTCTTGAGGCTGTTTTCCCGTATGTAACGCAACAGATACGTACTGCTAGAGTTATCGCGCCTAACGGTAACTCGTTGGATATTACTTCTGAAAACTGGACTGGGTTCACACTAGATAGACAGGCCTTTGACAAAGCGCTCGCTGATAACGCGGTTGATGCTGGAGCAAATTTAATGACAGAAACCCGAGCTATTGACGTAATCTGGGATGGAAAACAAATAGTTGGCGTCAAGGCGTTAAATGATGGCAAAGAGGTATCACTTTTTGCTAAAGTGGTTATTGGAGCGGATGGTCACTGGAGCATTATCAGGAGACGCGCGGGACTCTTAAGATACTTCCCCGATTACCTCACATGTGCTCAATATCAGCTAGGTGGTTTGGATCTTGAGGACCCTACTGTGAATGAATTCTATATAGGGGAAAAATACGCACCAGGGGGATACGCATGGGTATTTCCTAAAGGTAAATCCATAGCTAATGTTGGGGTAGGGGTTAGGAAAAAGCATGATAATTCAGCGGTTGAATATCTGAAAGACTTTATTGGCAATGATCCGAGGTTCAGAAATGCTAAGATTCTCAAGAAAACGGGTGGAATCTGCCCTGTTAGTGGAACCATTGAAAAATACATAATGAATGGTCTGATGCTTGTTGGTGATGCCGCTGGAATGCTAATTCCTATGACTGGGGCAGGCATTCACAGCGGTATTGAATCAGGTAAGATGGCGGGTAAGGTAGCCGCTGAAGCCGTCAAGGAAGGAGATGTTTCTGAGAAGCGGTTACACGAGTATAAGGTGGAGTTTGACAAGAACTGGGGTAAGCGTATTAAAGAGAGTGGCAGAATCGTGGAGATGCTAGACAAATTCACGGATGATGACTTGAACTCTTTAAATGATATCATCACTAAGGAGGATATTCTATCCATGGCAAACGGTGATAATGTTACCATTGCGTTAGCTGGTATGGTGAAACGTAGCCCTAGAAAGATAATTCAACTCATCAGAGCCTATCTTAGATAATTATTCTCGTCTCAATGCTTCCACTGGGTTCATTTTTGCTGCTCGCCAAGCTGGACTTGCACCTGAGATGAGACTCGTGGTTAATGCGAAAAATACTGTGCCTATTCCAAGAATTAGGCTTATCTCGACAGGTAATCCAATGAATTTGCCTACAAGTTTGCCGAGGAAAAAACCGAGGCTCGCACCAATAGTTCCGCCTATGAATCCAGTATAGAGTGCTTCAGATAAGAATAGGAATAAGATATCAGTGCTTTTTGCGCCTATTGCTTTCATTGTGCCTATTTCTTTGGTGCGTTCACTCACGCTAATAGCCATCGTGTTTACTATCCCAATACCAGCAACAAACATGCTGATAGCGGCGATACCACCTAGGACAGCTTGTATTGTACCGGTTACTTGTTTTTGGACATCTAAAGCGGCATCAGGAGAGACCACAAAGTAATTCTCTCCAAGACCCTCCTCAAGACTAGCCTCAACTTCACTCATTTTCTCGCTATCCTCAACATATGCCTGAACTATTGCGCAGCTTCCGCTTTGTTCGTATAGTTGGTCATATGTTTTGAATGGAATACCGATCACATTATCTACGTCGAGACCGAACATTGTGCCGTGTTCTTCTAGGATTCCTATTACTCTGAGAGTGATGTCTTTTTCTTCGCCTTTAATACGTACAGTAAGTTTGATGCGATCTCCAATAGCCACTACTTGTTCATCCTCATCAGGAGGATAAGCAATGTTTCTACCTACAAAAGCCACAGCTTTATCGCCTCTAAGGAAGAATCTTCCCTCCTCCATCTTAACATCCTGATTGATATCAAGGAAGGTATCACCGACACCAAGAACCTTGACATCATATGATTCTCCCCGTACAGTAAAAGACCCCACCCCAGACGATATCTCACTAATTAACGTAACACCGCTAGTAGACTCAATGATGCCCCGGTCCCGCCAACTGATACCTTCTTGAGTCAGTATCTGGGTAGCACTAAGGGATGATGCTGCATCCTGAGCTTCTTCTGGTACGATAAACAATGTATTGGTACCAATAATTGCTAATTGGTCGCGTACCTGATTATTCATCCCATCCGCCACAGAGATCAGTCCAGTTACAGCTGCGCATCCTATTAGAATGCCAAGAACATTTAGAGCTACTCGACCTTTGCGTTCGAAGAGCCCTTCAGCGGACATGACTGTTATGTCTATTATTTTCAACGTATTCCCCGAAAGTGACATAGTAGAATTCTACCTAGTTTTAAAGTTTATTCAACTCGTTAACTTTAACACATGAATAATCCACTATAGAGCCATGATAAGAACTAACAAGGACAAGATCGTCAAGATCAGCGTAATAGGAGAAGTAGTCAGTCCCACCATGAGCACAGGCATCTATAGGATAGGGGCTAACGGAGACCTCCACATAGTTCCTGGAACAGGCGGTATAACCTACAATATCAGAGTTGGCGACCCGGCTGTTGGGTGGATGGGAGACCATGTAGAACCCGGAGTAAGTGTTGAGAATAGAGTAAGCGATAGTAGAAATCCACAGGGTCAGAGCAGGGCATTGAACGTATTGAGCTGTATTGGTAACGAGGCTACTGTGGTTAAGGGTGATGCGAAAGGCGCTAAGGGAGTCGTTGTAGGTAAACATGGTGGTATCGAGCATGTTATGGTTGATTTCCAGCCAGAAGTCATGGAACAACTAGTCATCGAGGACCGAATCATGATCAAAGCATACGGACAGGGACTAAAACTATTGGACCTCCCCGAGGTAAAGGTCTTTAACGTTAGCCCAGATTTCCTTAAAGCACTTGACCCAAAGATCAAAGATGGGAAACTAGAGATCCCAGTAACCCACAAGGTGCCCGCAGCAGTAATGGGTTCAGGATTAGGCAGAAACCACGTATCATCAGGTGATTACGATATCACCATGTTCTGTCAAGACACCTGCGAAGAGCATGGGTTAAAGGACATTCGTCTTGGTGACCTTGTAGCAATCATTGACTCAGATCAAAGTTATGGTAGAATCTACAGGAAAGGTAGTGTAAGTGTTGGAATAGTAACCCACTGTAACAGTTATATTGCTGGACATGGCCCTGGAGTTACAACACTGTTCACTTCAACCAGTGGTTTGATAGATCCAGTAATTGATACAGGTGCAAATGTCGCTAAGATAATGAATCTCAGAGACGACATCTAACCCATTTTTCCAGTACTTTTTTATTTAAGGCATAGAATAGTTCGGTACGCGCTCCTGTCGTCTAGTCCGGTCAAGGATTCCGGCCTCTCGAGTCGGAGATCCCGGGTTCGAATCCCGGCGGGAGCACCATTCTCAAACTTATCTACTGAGTCTTACATCTAGCAGAGTTGTTTTTCCGTTTCGTGTCTCCTTTAAACCTCGATTTAGTGCATCTGGTAACTCCGCTGGATCATCAACGGTTTCTGAGTAGCCATCATATGCTTCAACTAGCTTCGCATATTCTGGTGTGGGTCCACATCCTACGCCATAATATTGATTTTGTTTCACTGAATGCCCCTCTGGGTAGTATCTTTGGTGCCCTTTCATGGCGGCGTAACAGCTGTTATTGTATATGATGGTCATGAATGGTAGTTTGTATTCTTGTGCTGCTCCGAATGCTGCAAGAACCGGGTTATAGTTGAATGTCCCATCTCCCTCCAAAGCTATGACAGTTTTATCTGGTTTAGCCAGTTTAACTCCCAAGGCTACTCCCATGCCTTGTCCTAGTCCAGTGTGAGCAACGGGTCCTGTGGCTTCGTATCGTGTTCCGGGTTCTGTTCTGTTACGTTCTATGTAACGATGGATTATGCCTCCATGGGTGATAGTTTCGTTGACGATTACGGTATTTTGGTCTATGGCTTTGTCGATGCAGTAGCTTAACCAGATTGGGTCAATTGGTGTCTTGTCTTTTACTGCTAGTGCCTGTTTTTCTTGTTCGACTCGTATTCTCTTGTGTTCTTCTTCCCAGCGCTCTTTTCTCGATTTGATTAAGGCTCCATTGAGCTTCTTTTTCTGGATTAAATTGTTTAACTGAGCTAAAACCGTGTATGAGTCGGCCTTCACGCTGAGGTTGGATGGATATCCATAAACAGGATACTTCAACTGGATTGGATCAGGATCAATGAATATAATCTTTGCATCGGTTTTTCCTCTAATACTTCCTGGTGGATACCATGGGGGCCAAGAGCTACTATCAATAACCAGTATCAGGTCTGCCTCCTTGACATAGGGTAAGATTCCTGTGCCCATGTGAAGCAGATTGTCTGTGGGATAGTTCATGTACCCCGGGGTCTCGAAAACAGGTATCTTGAGGAGCCCCGCGAGAGCTACAAGTTCTTTTACGGCCTCTGGGTTTCTTCCGAGGTATCTTGTGAATATCAAGGGATTGTTTGCAGCGAGGAGCATTTCCTTGAGCTTCTCTATAATCTTAGAGTCAGCTGTGAGTTTGTTTTCCTCGGGTAGTGACTCAGGTATCTTCATCCTAGTAACTTGTTCAAACAGTAGCTCCCTTGAGAGGTTCAACAGAACTGGTCCCTTAACCTCTGTTTCCGCTATCCGATAGGCTCTTTGGATGATGTCTAGGATGTTTGCGTTTGTCTCTGGGCTATCTGCCCATTTCACGTATGGTTGTACTAGTCTTTCCTGTCCGCCTACCTCTGTGAAGCTGAGGTAGTGGGGTCCGGGTGTGCCTCCATGGATCTCATTATCGTGAGTTCTATTCTGTCCAACTATCATCAATAGGGGTATTTGATCGGTATAGGCTGCTTTGAGCTCCATAGCGCCATGCAGTAACCCTGTAATCACATGGGTCAGTATCACTTGTGGTTTGCCTGTTGCCATGTAGTAGCCTTTTGCCATGCTGAGGGCGGTTCCCTCGTGGCGTGTGTTGATGTATTCTGGTTTCTTACCATCTGCGTTGTATCTTGCTAGATGTTCCCAGAGAGGTATGTACTCTGAGCCCGGTGAACTGAAAACATAGTCTACTCCGAGTCTGTTTAGCATCTCGACGTATCCATGTGCAGCGTCCTCTACGATAAATTCATCCAAAACTGTTCCCACTGAACTGAGATATTCGATGGTAAATAAAATGAACGAGTAGGGCTACTCTTCGACAGCTAACTCAGATACATCGATTACAACTGATATGGGAAGCACTCCCATGTATCGACCAGTAACCGTCATGGTTCCACTTAGCTTGTAGCCGCCACTGTTTTCAGGGTCACCTATCGCCTGAATAAGTGTGCCATTGAGGCTTATCTGTGCCTCAATCGTGCCCACGCCATTTGCCAAAATACTTTTCTCGTTGACTATTAGGGGCGATATCCGGATCAAACCATAGTAGATGTCACCATCTAATGATACATCCAAGTCTATGTCGCTTGGGTTAATCACACCATATGTGAGTGTTAAATCAAGACTCGGAGGAAACAATGTTATTTGGTCAATACGGAAATCACTATACTCTAACTCAAGTTGTTCCACTGCGTCGGTTACTTTTTCTCGACCAGATAGATATACGCCTCCAAAGATTACTGCGACGATGATAAATGCGATTAATATTCTGTTTTGACTATTCTGCATAAGATAAATGATACGGGATAGTTATTGAAGCTTACAGTACTATTTCTCGATATCAAGCTTGATGGGTCTTCCTCGCTCAAAACTTACAATGAAGCTTCTAAAGACAGCCTCAAATATCCTGATTTTACCATAGCGTTTCTCTTTTAGGAGCCCGAGCTTTTCCAGTTTTGTGAGGTGTCGTTCTACGCTTGTGTAGTTTAGCCCTGTTCTGCGGCTGATCTCACTAATGTTAAGCTCGCCGCTCTCATTTAGTACCTCCAATACTCTGACTCTACCCTTGCTTCCTAGGATTTCCTCTGCTCTTCGGTCACGATTGTATAGGCTCATAGTAATTCCTCCACTTTTTCTTGTAGTGTTTTTGCTGGTATCTTGTCTAGGCTTATATGCTGTGTTCTGCCTTGGCTTGATGAATGCATCTTTATGGACACAAAGTCGAGTTTATCTAGTTTCTTTAGATACTTCCAGAACTGGGTGTGCCCACGAGGTTTCTCGCTATACTCCTCACATACAAGATGATAGCTTTCCTCTATCTCGCCTGTGGTGGCTTCGGGGGCTGTGTTTGATATAAAGAAGCGAGATATTCCAAGTAAAGTTAGTTTCTCGTGTTGATTTAGGTGTTTGATCTCGTCGGGTACAACGATTCCATCGTATACGCCTACCGCTATACGTCTTGCATGTTCAGGTTTTACTTGTCTTGATCCATCATTGTCCGCCTCAAGCCCAGCTCCATGAAGTATGCTGATGGCTTGTCTGGCGTCTCCATTCTCTTTCTCGGCTACCTCGCTGATGAAATCAATGATCTCTAAAGGTACTGCATCCGGTCTGAAGGCACGCTCCATCCTGTACAGGAGTATATCTGCGAGTTGGAAGCGGTTGTAGTCGGGCATCCGTATGATGTTCCGTTGTAGGCTGCTGAGAGTGCTTTTATCCAGTTTTCTGAATACCTCAGCATCTTTGCTGATACAGAGTAGGTTTAGTCTTCTTGGATCGTCTGGTGTGGTCTCGTGGAATCTTGTGAGGTAGTAGAGTGCGTCGCTTCCCTCGTTGTTGATAAGGGCGTCTACCTCGTCCAATACTAGTAGGATCTGAGTGTCTTCCTCGTCTAGTATCTGGCGTAGTATATCCAATAGTTCGTTTGCTGAGTAGCCTCGCTCGGGGAAGTCTGGTCGAATGCGGGTTACTACTTGGCTGAGTACCATGAAGAGGCTGCCTCTGCGGGTTCGGCAGTTGATGTGAATATAATGGAAGTTGAGTTTTCGTTTTTCTGCTTTTTTTCGGAGTTCTTTTCCATATACGTTGGCGAGCACTGTTTTTCCGCTTCCAACGTTACCAACGATTACCGCTTTCTGACTCATCTCATAGGGGGCAGTTACTATGCTGTCAAATAGTGATCTTAGGCGTTGTAGTTCTGCGTCTCTGTGGAGTATTTTATCGGGTATGTAATGTATTTCGAGGATTGCCTCGTCGATGAATACTGATGGATGGTTCAATCTAAGCCCCGTTCAGTTGGGTGTAAAAGGGTAATTTATGCATTTCGTAGGTTCTAACATACTTAAAGTGGGGGGGTGAGTGAAACTGCTCAGGTTGTTTCCTCAAGAACCCTGAATAACTCATCCTGTTTAACATCGGAAACAAAAGTCTCTGATCCATCAAGCCCAACAACGATACCTGAATCAGAAGTGATCTCACCGATAACTTGTGCTGGAATACCGTGCTCATTGAGTTTTTCTATTAGTTTACTGCTTTTGGTAGGATCGATAACTATTAACAAGCTTCCTGAACTCAATAACCTCAATGGATCAATATCAAGTTCATCACATATTTCACGAGTCTCTGGGTGAATGAGTAACCGTTTCTCGTATATCTTGAAGCCTTTGCCCGATGCCTCGGATACTTCTAGTAACCCGTTTAATACTCCACCCTCAGTAGGCGTATGCATTGAAGTAACACCACCCAACTTTGAGGCGATCTCAGCCTCGGAAACCACACTGATCTTATCGAGAAGTTTTACAGCGTTATCCAGCGTCTCAGAGGACAACCCAACTAATCTTTCACGAAGATCGGCTGCAAGGATACCGGTACCCTCGATACCCACTCCCTTTGTGAGAACAATATGATCCCCAACATTGGCGCCACCAGTAGTCACATAATTTGTCTTGCTTGCTTCACCCAGCATAAACCCAGAGACAATAGGCCGCCCAAGACCCGGAGTCACCTCTGTATGACCACCGACAATACAAATACCAAGCTCGCTACAAGCCTCATGCTGTTCTAACATTATTGTCTCCAACAAAGACTCATCTGAGTCTTCTGGAAGCAAAACGATACTCATATACCAGAGGGGTTTTGCTCCTCTCGCGGCTACATCGTTAGCGTTGATGTGTACTGCAAGCCATCCAATTTTTTCCTCGGCTCCTGTGATTGGGTTTGCCTTGGCGATCAATACGGTTTCACCTAGATCAATAACGGCTGCGTCCTCTCCGATCAATGGGCCTTTAAGCACTCGTTTGCTTGGGATGCCTAGGCACGAGAATACGTATTTTGTGAGTAGTTCTTTGGGTATCTTGCCTGTTGGAAGCTTTGGCATTGTTTCTCGCATCTGAATATGGTTTATCTGGATTTAGCTTAAACGGTACTAAGAGTGCAAGTGACACCCATTACCTTGGGGTGATATGTGATGTCTCTGAACCCTGCTTTGCTTAATCGCTCTGTGATACCTTTCTGTATGTTCACTTTTCGGTATCGTGATCTTGGTTCACCAGTATAGTGAAACATTCGACCTCCGGGTTTGATTACTCTCGCTAGTTTATCATAGAATTCTTGCCCGTATAGATGCCCAGCGCTACTGTGACGGGGTGGATCATGTAGAATATAATCAAAATGATCAGATGGAAAGGCATCGACAACAAAGAAACTGTCACCTAGAAGCTTGAAGATGCTATCCTCTGTAAATAATTGCTTGGACCATGGGTTTAGCTGTGCTATTCTGACTACGTTTGGCTCATACTCTATGGATACTACGTACTCTGCACCATTCATGTGTGCATGAATAGCTGTATAACCGAGCCCCATACAGGTATCAAGTACTCGTCCTCGGTTTATACCTAATATCTGAAGCTTGTCCATGGTATCTTTCTCTGGAGTAGTGTTTTTTGTTCTATGCATACGTATACCGTCTATCTCCAGGGTTGGGGCTCCCGGGGTTTTAGCCAGTTTATAAAAATGTTTGCCACCTATTGCAGCTATGTAAACGGTTTTGTTTTGTACGAAGTAGACTGAGCGTGTGTCTAGGGCTATTTTTTCGAGGCTTTCCTTATCGATAGATTCTATTCCATTAAGCAAATATTCTTTTTTTGTCTGTTTTATCGTTGTTTGGGATAACACTAGATCAATGGACTCAATGGTTTTCCCCTCCAG
>JAHLLU010000007.1 GCA_020444005.1 archaeon | reverse complement strand
AAAAAGTGTATGAGTAACGGGTGTTTAATGACAAAAAACGTGTTGGTAAAAAAGAGGCTTATCTTACGATAAGGACCGGACAGGGAGCATTACGCGCAATCTTCTCGGCAATACTTCCAAGCAGCCAGCTGCTTACACCACCGCGACCAGTAGCGCCAACTACAACTAGGTCTGCCTTTTCCGTCACTAGCTCACCGATGATCGCCTGTGCAACGTTTCCTTTCAGGAACCTTGTGCTTACTTTCACCGATGCCTCGTCAAAGGGCTTACGGGTCTTTTCCATGACCTCTTCACCGTTCTTCTTGATTTCTTCCTCGCTGTCTTCCATAAACTGACCGCCTAGATCCATTGGACCTGGAGCGGTTGTTAGGTGAACGAAGGGATGTAGTACGTGAACTAGTACCACTTCTGATTTGTTGTTTTTTGCTATCTCTGCGGCTTTCTGGGCTGCATGTAGGCTGTGTTTTGAGCCATCTGAGGCTACTATCATTTTCTTTGGGAATCTTGTTTCTGACATTGTTTCTCAAACACTCAGATCAGCTAAAAGCAATTAAATTTAGCGTATACATTCAGTGAGAGATTACACGTTAAGCCACAACAGTTTAAAAAACATCAAATTGTACTAAAAGTAAGAAGGCGTACACATGAAAGAAACCGACGAAACGGTAACAAGAACTTTCAGAGTAAACAAGGAATGGGACCAAGTATTACAAGAACAAGCAGACTGGCAAGGAATCAGCGTAAGCACATTAATCGACCAAATAGTACGCCGATACGTCGTAGCCGAAAGATTCCGGTTTAACGCCCCAGTAGTATCAATAGAGAACAAAGCATTCCAAAAAATAATACAAGAACTAGACGAAGAAGAAATACAAAAAATAGCCACAGAAACAGGGATAATACTACCAGAAGAAGAACTACTCAGAAGAGGCCTTCCAAACACGTTTGACTCCTTCGTCTGGATCATGAAAGAAGTATTCGGAAGATACGGCGGCTGGTTCAGCGTTGACCATTATAAGACTGAAACAGAGAACGTATTACACCTAAGACACTACTTAGGCATCAAATGGAGCAAATACCTAGAACACTTCTTCACAACAATGTTCACAAAAAACCTAGACATCATCACAAAAACAGAAACACGAGAAGAATCAGTAACCTTCTACTTACCCAATAAACAAATCAAAGAAAAATAACGACTATCTTTGAGCCACTACCACCATACTGAAAGTATCAGTTGTCAATGGACGCTGATCAAGCCCACCATAAGCCTCGACTACCATCCAACCAGCATCACTAAACTGCTCCCTTAACTCATGCAAAGAGTAAACCCGGTGATTTATCTCCATCCGGTTCAAGAAACGCAAGTCCTCACCCTCCTTCCGATAATAGCTCCAGTAGTTAACCATCCGACTAGTCTCAAGATCAAGCGTCCTATCCATAAGCACAACTAACCCATCATCATCAATGGAGAAATCCCTTGCCTGAAACCGCCTTACAAGACAATCCCTGTTCACAGTATGCATCAAAAAATACCCAGAAGGCTTTGTAAGGCTCCGACACTGTCGCAGAATACTAAGGTCTGTTTCCTCGTCCCAGTACCCCATAGAAGTCCACATATTGATGACAACATCAAAACTCTCAAGATACTCAGACAGAACCTTCTCCACAGCCCTCATATCACCTACAACGAAACGAGTCCTATCAGAAACCCCCTCACGTTCAGCGTAATCCTCTGCAAAGCCAATATACGAAGGCGACAAATCAACCCCCACTACCTGATACCCTAGCTTTGCCAACGGAATCGAGACACGACCAATACCACACGCCAAGTCAAGAACAAACCCATCACCCGGTACATCATACTCGTTGAATAATCCAACAAGTCCATCGATCTCCTCTGGCGTCTTCTCAAAACGAGCCTCTATTGCCGCCCTGAAAAGCTCAGAATCCTCTACAAATAACTTCTCTGTCCAGTGCATAACACACCAATACATCAAAAGAATAAGATAATAATAAACCATCAAGAAAAAACAACTCAAATAAAGCGTAATCATTGAACCAAAATTTTACAAACACCTTCTAAATACAAAAAATGGACAAAAAACCAACCAATAATTCCACCAAACGCAAAAAACCTAGCTCACGCTAGGTAAAAATTGCTGTATGAAAATACGATGGCAACCATGTACGGCTCCGATTTCTCCTATGAGAACAGAAAATCAACTTCTTAAGCTGGTGTTTTTGAGTTATTGGTGAATGTAGGCTGAATACCTCGGCCAAAGCCTTGGCACGTACACCCCATTTCCATCAAACCGGTCTTCTACCGGTACTCTCCAACCCGAAGGTACGGATGTCTCTTTTTAGGAGAGGCTTCGAGCTTAGATGCTTTCAGCTCTTATCCTACGCGGCGTAGCTACCCGGCGGTGCCCTATCGGACAACCGGTTCACCAGAGGCCACAGCGTGATGTTCCTCTCGTACTAATCACCCTTTCCCCTCAGACATCCAACACTCCCAGTAAATAAAATCCGACCTGTCTCGCGACGGTCTAAACCCAACTCACGATCCCTTTTAATAGGCGAGCAGCCTCACCCTTGGCCCCTTATGCAAGGCCAGGATAGGAAGAGTCGACATCGAGGTACCGAACCGCGAGGTCGATGCGAACTCTCGCCCGCGACAAGCCTGTTATCCCCGGGGTAACTTTTCTGACACTACCAACCCTCATCAATAAGGACCTGATAGCTCGTTAAGCCTGGCTTTCACCTTCGGAAATCCTATTGTTAGATATCCGATCAATCTAGCTTTTGCCTTTACACTCTACGAAGGGTTTCTGTCCCTCCTGAGCTAGACTTTGGGCCCCCTCGATTCCTTTTCAAGGGGGTGCCGCCCCAGCCGAACTGCCCATCTGCCGATGTCCCAGACACATGGTCTTGGTAAGAGAAGTAGTCACAAATGTGTGGTGTTCCATTGATGCCTCCTACGTACCCGGAGATACGTACTCATTGGCTCCCACATACGCTCTGCAAAGGCAACCGCTTCTCAACAACAGACTGCAGTAAAGCTCCACGGGGTCTTCTTGTTCCACTGGAAGTCGCTGGACTGTTCGTCCAGCAGGTGGGTTCACCGGGGTCTAAGCGGGGACAGTGGGGTCCTCGTGGATCCATTCATGCACGTCGTAACTTACACGACAAGGCATTTGGCTACCTTGAGAGAGTCAGAGTTACTCCCGTCGTTTAGCGGCCCTTAGCCCGGTTGAAATCAGGTTTCAGGTACCACCACTGGACAGGATTCAATAACCGTACACACCCTTACGGGCTTGCGGTTACCTATGTTTTTATTAAACAGCCGGAACCCCCATGTCACTGCGACCTGCCATGCCATCTTTCGAAAACACAGCAGGCATTCCTTATACCAAAGATACGGAACTAATTTGCCGAATTCCCTCGCTTAGATTGTCCCCGACACGCCTTGGGCTACTCACCCTGAGCACCTGTGTTGGTTCTGGGTACGAATACAGAAGATCCATCCAACATGAATTTTCACGGAGTCCAGGGTACAACTGAACCCTCCGTACGGAGGGCTATTCCTGGTTTCTTCTAGTTCTCACCATTACGGTACTCCCTAGAATTATACAGTTAAACAAAGCGACAACTCTGCTCAATCTTCCCCGAACTGTCATCTGTTGGCTTAAAGTTACCTTGTGTACTTCTGTAGCATTGGAATATTAACCAATTCCCCTTTCGAGCAGTCATTTTAGCGCTGCACTTAGGATCGGCTAACTCCAGGCTGACGACGCATTGCCTGGAAACCCTTGCTCTTTCGGCGATCGGGATTCTCACCCGACTATGCTGTTACTACCACCGGGATCTGCAATCCCTGCACGGTCCACAAGAAGTCACCCCCTTGCTTCCGCCCATGCGGGACGCCTTCCTACCACAATTAATAATGCCTAAGGTATCGGCACCTGGCTTGAGACCCGTCCATCTTAGGGGCCCCAATCCTCGGCGGGTGATCTGTTACGATTTCTTTAAAGGTTAGCTGCTTCTAAGCTTACCTCCCCGCTGTTTTAGGATTACGACGCCCTTTGATTTATCACTTAGCCAGGATTGAGGGGCCTTAACCTTAGTCTGGGTTGTCCCCCTCCCGGAGACGTAGCTTAACCACGCCATCCCGTCTCCCAGGTTCAACGACGCATGCGTATTCGGAGTTTAAAAGGTTGGTGAACGGTTTCCCGTCCGTGCCACCCGATTAGTGCTCTACCCCGCAAGCAGTCTCCCCTGAGGCTATGCTGCGACATACTTCGGAAGGAACTAGCTATCACCAGGTTAGATTGGTCTATTGCCCCTTTTCCCAGGTCAGATAAATGAATTGCATATCAATACTATTGCGGGCCTCCATCAAGCTTTCGCCTGACTTCACCCTGCCCAGGAAAAGATCACCTGATTTCTAGTCTCATCCACGTGACTCCGGGCCATTTAAGACCCAGCGGCTCGCCTTACGGCTGCCCGCACTTTGGTTTCCCTAAGATTACGATAACGTCTTAGTCTTGCCACATAGATGAACTCCCCGGTCCGTGATTCGAAACGGAGCATAGAACGCTGGTCCACATCATCCTAATTGCACGTTACCATGCATTCGTTCTGATGCTTCGACCCTTTTGCGCCCTAACCGTCTGTAACTGTGTGATTTCAGGCACTTTTAACGCCCCTCTCGGGGGACTTTTCAACTTTCCGTCACCGTACTAATACTCTATCGGTCTTGAGTTGTATTTAGCCTTGGAAGTTAATGCCTCCCATATTCACACTGCATTCCCAAGCAGTGCTACTCTGGATCAAAGAACGTTCCTCTCAACTTGCGTCTACAGGACTATCACCTTCTACGGTGGAGCTTTCCAGAACACTTTGACTTCGTTGAGTAGGATCTATCTAAGCCCATACACCACATCTACAATGCATTACTGCACGTATTCAGTTTAGGCTGTTTCCCTTTCGTTCGCCACTACTAAGGAAATCACTATTGTTTTCTCATCCTCCCCCTACTAAGATGTTTCAGTTCGGGGGGTTCCCGCTCCCATAAGGAGCACATGAGGAAGTCCTATTCGGGTATCTCCGGATCTGAGACTGCCTGCGTCTACCCGGAGCTTATCGCAGCTTGCCACGCCCTTCATCGGCACTCAAGCCTAGTCATCCATCACACAGCGTAGTAACCAGCAAAATCTTTTTTACTGTTCCCACAGCTGGAGTCGGAGCCTATACATGGCTTCATCGCCGATTCCCAGGATGTCCAATCCTAGGGCGGCTATGCCCTTCACCCCCAACTTTATCGTTGGGTGTTGCACGTTTTTTTGATTTTGAGTTTTGGGTCGAGCATGACCTTCCTCGCACATTCTGTATTTGTCTTAGGAGGTGATCCGGCCGCAGGTTCCCCTACGGCTACCTTGTTACGACTTAACCCTCCTTACGAGGCCCAGGTTCGAAACGGCCAACATTCGACCATTCCTCACCCAAACCTCATTCGGGTGGTTCGACGGGCAGTGTGTGCAAGGAGCAGGGACGTATTCACCGCCAGATGATGACTGGCAGTTACTAGGCATTCCATGTTCATGAGGGCGGGTTGCAGCCCTCAATCCCAACTGAGGTATGGTTTAGGGATTGGCTCCCCCTTTCGGGGTGGCAGCCCTCTGTCCATACCATTGCAGCCCGCGTGTGGCCCGGAAGATTCGGGGCATACTGACCTGCCGTTGCCCGCCCCTTCCTCAGCCTTATCGGCTGCGGTCCCACAAGAGTGCTCAGCAATCCTTTAGATTCTGGTGGCAACATGTGGCACGGGTCTCGTTCGTTATCTCACTTAAGAGAACACCTCACGGCACGAACTGGCGACGGCCATGCACCTCCTCTCAGCTCGTCTGGCAAGATCTTCAATCTGGCCTTCACTCTGCTGTCGCTTCCGGTAAGGTTCCCGGCGTTGACTCCAATTAAACCGCAGGCTTCACGCCTGGTGGTGCTCCCCCGCCAATTCCTTTAAGTTTCAATCTTGCGATCGTACTTCCCAGGCGGCATGCTTAACGGCTTCCCTGCGGCACTGGGGTGGCTCGTGGCCAACCCAACACCTAGCATGCATCGTTTACGGCTGGGACTACCCGGGTATCTAATCCGGTTCGCTACCCCAGCTTTCGTCCCTGACCGTCAGACGTGTTCTAGTCAGCAGCCTTCGCCACTGGTGGTCCTCCGGGGATCAAAGGATTTCGCCCCTACCCCCAGAATACCGCTGACCTCTCCCACTCTCTAGCCAGGCAGTATTTCCCGCAGTCCAACGCTTGAGACGTTGGATTTAACGGGAAACTTACCCGGCCGGCTACGGACGCTTTAGGCCAAATAATCATCCCCACCACTCGAGGGGCTGGTGTTACCGCGGCGGCTGACACCAGTCTTGCCCCCCTCTTATTCCCGAGGCTTTTTAGACCAAGGAAAAGCCACCTTCTTCAGGTAGCACTCGAGGTAACCCCTTCGCACGTTAGTGCATTGAGGAGGTTTCGCGCCTGCTGCGCCCCGTAGGGCCTGGACCCTTGTCTCAGTGTCCATCTCCGGGCTACCACTCTCATGGCCCGTACCGGTCAAAGGTTTGGTGAGCCATTACCTCACCAACTGCCTGATCGGCCGCAGCCCCATCCTTAGGCGTAACTCAAACATGTATGAGATACTTTTAGACGTGATACCATTCCAGGACATCACATCTATCGCTTATTAGCCCCAATTTCTCGGGGTTATCGACGTCCTAAGGGTAGGTTAGCTACGTGTTACTGAGCAGTGTGCCACTTACAGACATAGTTCTGTTCGTTCGACTAGCATGGCTTAGTCCCACCTCGATAGCAGTGGGGTCCGACGGGATCAATCGGAATGTATTTTGATCGCAATCGTACTTTCTACTGTGTAGTTAATTTAGAATTAAGCGAGGAAATCTTCCTGCTCGACCCTTCTCAGACGCGAAGACATTCCTGTCTTTATTCGCGTCTTCATACATTTACCCGCTACTGGAGCCCGATCCATCATCCACAGGCAAACGCCTTTGTCAGACCGGAGCCGCCGACTATGAGCGGATGCGATTGCTCGCACCACCCCTACCACATCGTATGAATAAAAACGTTACTCTTTTCGATGCGAAAGGTATAATAAGGTATGAGAGCCGGCGCAACACCGAAAAAAATGTTTTATTGTCAAGGATATGTGAGACATTCTTTGACTACTATAAACGAAAAACCGTGTGAAATCAGAGCGCCTTAATCACTCTGGATCTTCAGAAACCTGCGTTTTCTCCATTTTTTTATGATTTAGCTTCTCAAGCTCCTCACGCAAAAACTGTTCATATTTTTCCTCAAAACTGCGTTGTGCACTAGGAGAACGATTTGTCAGCTTATCCCAAGCCGTTGCAGATATGCCACTGATCTTGTCTATAGCCTCATCTGCAAGGAACTTACCAGCAGCGAACATAGATAGACCTAGTTTATTGATTAGAGTAAGTTGACCCTCAAGTTCTTCTTGGAACTCATCTTTCTTGGCTAGTTCATCTAAGCCATCTTCGGTGATTGTGAATTTTCCACCATCAAGTTCCTTGATGAGACCATCTCGCACAAGTCGTCCTAGAAGGGGATAAATCAACCCAGGGGACGGTGACCAGTCACCCTCGCTTCTCTCGACGGATTCATCGATTATGTCCTTGCCTGTTAGCTCATTTTCGGATAATAGATATAGTACGTAGTAGCGTGTGAATCCTCGTGGCACTTTTCCCGGTGACTGTGACATCTATTTGACCTCTATTCGCGTTACTATGAGATTTATAGAATATAAGCATATCACTAGTGATATGAGGTGTTTTGGTTTTTAGTTAGATGAAAAAAGACAGCGTTTATCCAAATATCACTGGTAATTTTATAGAAATTTACCACATTAATTAAATAACCCAACATAAAATGTCTATGTGATTTAAATTGTATAATATGGATTCAACCCCGGATGTAAGTCTGGGTGACGAGCTTACAGTTCTCGTATTAAAAGGAAAAGGCGATAGCATAATTAGCCGAATGAAAGACGGCAGAGTCATTTTGTTCAACCGTGAAAATGTTCTATTCAACGAACTGGAGCCAGGTATGACTGTTTTATCAAAGGTAAGTTTCATAGCACAAAACTATATTATCGTTGACCCCATTGCGCCACCTGAGAAAGGAGTGGAAGCAATAAAACTAGGGCTTCAGATGGTCACAGAAACAGAGAACTGGGAGAACGCAGTTATGGCGAACGCTTTGCTTTATGTCATAGATATTCTGGAAGAAGAAGTCTAATCCTTTCTTTTATAAAAAACAATAACTATAACTTGTTTCATTCTTTTACTGGGGTATAAAATAGCGTATTTAATCAGTGGTTTGTTCACTGTTTTCTCTGTTTTAATTCTGTTCTACGCAGCGAATAATCTGTACCTGACATGGGCTACGCGAAAATACAGGGACCGAAGAGGAACTGAACTCACCAACTACCCTAAGGTGGCTGTTCAGCTTCCAGTTTATAATGAAAAAGAAGTAGTTTCAAGACTTATCGATGATGTTGTGAAACTTGATTATCCACATAATTCCCTTGAGATACAGTTACTTGATGATAGTACGGATGAAACAAAGGAAATAATTGATGAAAAGACAACTGGTAAGCAAGTCATTAAGGTGCTTCGAAGAGAGTCAAGAGAAGGCTACAAAGCTGGAGCACTACAAAACGGGTTCAATCAAAGCGATGCAGAGTATTTTGCCATTTTTGATGCTGATTTTTTACCCGAGTCAGATTTTTTGAGAAGAGTAATTCCCATAATGGAGTCTGATCCAGAGATTGGATTAGTTCAGACAAGATGGGGGCACATCAATAAAGGATTCAACAAGTTAACCAGAGCTATCGCCTTAGCATTGGACTGGCACCATTATATCGAGCAAGTAGGTAGGAACGCATCAAACCTGTTCATCAACTTCAATGGTAGCTGCGGAGTAATAAGACGAAAAGCAATAATTGATGCTGGAGGCTGGAAAGCGGACACCCTCTCAGAGGACCTTGACATCAGTTACAGGATACAGATGCAGGGATGGAAAGCAGCATACATACGTGACATTGTAGTCCCAGGTGAGATACCCCCCACAATAGAAGACTACAGGATTCAGCAGCGGCGATGGGCAAAAGGGAGCATACAGTGCAGCAAGAAGCTGTTCAAAGAAATTATTCAAAGCAATTTGAGCATCAAACAGAAGACCCAGTCGATTCTTCATCTTAACGGGTACTCTGTTTATCTCTGGACCATAATATTGATGATTTTATCAGTTCCAGCGCTATTATTGAACACAAAAACCATTCCTGATGCCCTTGGTGCAATCGGTTTAATTGGAACACTGAGTCATGTAGCAATCTTTTTAATTCTTATGAGGGAAAACAAGGTCCCTAGGATTGGATTCACAAGTGATTTCTTGTTTCTGTTCGTATCCAGCCTAGGACTCAGCTTAGAATGCAGTCTCGCAGTAATACGAGGCTTGTTCAAACAGGGAGGAGAGTTCCAGAGAACATCCAAATATAACATAAAATCACAGAAAAAAGGAAACCTGATACAAAGCTCAAGCCTCAAGCTCCTATTACCAGAGATAATACTTACCGTATACGCTACAATAGGGCTAGCACTAGCATTAATGAGGGGAAACACCGGTATGCTAGTTTATTTCACTCTACATACTACAGGGTTTCTAACTGTGATACTGCTTTCGGTTAAGCCAAATCTATTTTAATCCAAGGATAATCTGCACAAAGCTATCGATAAAGCCGAGAGCATCACCAGTAGTGAACTTGGAGTTACCGTCAGCTCGCTCATAGAAAGTAATTGGTATCTCAGTAACACTCTGCTTCATTTTTAATGCCTTGTAGAGGCTTTCAAACTGAAAATCCCATTTATCACAGTGAACCTGTGGCATCACAGCCTCCCAAGCAGATCGTCTATAAACCCTGTAACCGCTAGTCCAGTCATAGATTCGTCTTCTGAGAAGCTTTCGTATGACAAGGTTTGTGAAATAGCTGAGAAAATCACGTGTAAAGTCTCTTCCTATGATCTTTCCTCCAGGTATTAATCGACTTCCAATTACAATATCATAATCATTGGACTTGGCGATAAGCTCGGGCAAGTAATCTGGGTCGTGACTTAGATCGCTATCAATAGAAACCAAAAGGTCTCCATTGGTGAGATGAAAACCGTCCTTGTATGCGGTTCCTAGTCCGAGCTTTGTGTCGCGATGAAGAACCTTGATGTCATTATATTGTTTAGCGAGACGATCGGCGATTTCTCCGCTTCCGTCAGGGCTGTTATCATCGACTATGATTATCTCGTGAGAATAATCAGCTAGTGCCTTACGTATTTTCTCTATGTTAATCTCCAGTGTCTTTTTTTCGTTGTAAATAGGGGCAATAACGGAGACTAAGGGTTTCACTGTATTCTCACTATTTTTTATCGGAAATTGAGATAAGACTACAGTTCAGCGAATGCAGTTATCAGAGTTACAGGTAGATAATACCAAGAGCCCTAAGACTGAGAAAAACAGATCACTAGAACACAAGATTATCCTAAACAGCCACACCCATAGAATCTGGTGTAGAAAATCAACATAGGCATCATTCACATGGGCTTCTTCTATAGCGGCGGCGGAGAAAGAACAGTACTCAGCCAAGCAAAAGGACTAATCGAACGAGGACACCAAGTCAAAGTCTACGCACCAATAATAAAACAAGACTGCTTCCCAGAACTAGCCAAAGAAGTTGAACTAATCCAACTATCAAACGGTATCACAGACAAACTCCCTCTAAAAACAGCGACGAAAATGATAGACACAAGCCTCAGAACACCAAGCCGAGACTTTAAAGACAGGGAAATACTCATTGCACATGGACAACCAAGCAACTGGATAGCCTACAACATATCGAGAAAAACAGGTATTCCATATGTTTCATATCTGCATCAAGCAAACAGGTTTCTACATCCAAGAGAGATCGATAAAAAAACAGGATGGAACACAGACCCCAGCCTATCTTTACTAAGCCTACTGCATAAAAACCCGGGAATAATCAAACGACTTGATAACATCTCCATAAAATCTGCTAGAATCATACTCACAAACTCCAACTGGATAAGAAGACAAATCCAAAATGCTTACAATCAAAACAGCGTAGTTTGCTACCCGGGAGTAGATCAACAAAAATTCCAGCCAAAGAGAAGAAAAACAGAATCATATATTCTCACTACCAACAGACACATACCTCAAAAAAGAATCGACTACCTACTCCAATGCATAAAGAAAATTAAACAAACAATCCCAAACATCAAATGCAAGATCACAGGAGAACCCACACCTCATACTAAAGAACTAGAAAAACTCGCAGAAAAACTGGAGATACAGGAAAACACAGAGTTCACAGGCAAACTCACATCTAACCAGTTAATCTCAGCTTACCAAAACGCATACACCTACGCATACACATCACCAGAGGAAGACTTTGGACTAGGACCACTAGAGGCAGCTGCATGTGGAACACCATCAATAGTATGGAACCACGCAGGACCACAGGAAACAGTAATCCACCAAAAAACAGGATACAGAATCAAACCATACAATCTAGATTTTATGGCGGACAAACACATAGAGTTACTAGAAGACCGTCGCCTCAGGGACAAAATGGGAAACAATGCGAGAAAACACATTGAGAGACGATTTACATGGACTATTCACTGTGACCGCGTCGAAAAAGTGTTGGAAAAAGTACTAGAAAACAACTGATATTTGGTAGATTTGTAACCCAACACACTGCTTCACGGTAGTATTATTGTTTATTAAAGTTTAAAGAATGGTATTCATGGGAAACGCAATGAATAAACCCAAAAAAGTAACAACATACACAATCATAGCACTACTATTACTATCAACAATACTAACAGCACAGGCAGTAGCACCACCAATAGTACCAGGAAACGAGACCTATCAAACAATAGAAGGCGTACTGGACACAGACGAATACATACTCTACCCGTATGATGAAGTCAATGTTGACATCGGCTTCTCAAAATACGGAGAAATGATCGACGGAGACTCAGAGACAGGGCTAAGCTACAAAGGAATCGACGTATTCGCCAACCCAGAGGTCCCCAAAGACCTCTGGTGTAGCGGATGGATAATGGACATCCATTACACTGAAGGCGGATACCTCAGAAACACTTGGGCATACGCCCTCTTCTCAGACCGTACAGTAACGGGAGTCGAAGGAGACTGGCAACAGGAACAATTAACCAAGGATGCCAGCGACACGTCGGACACAAATGGAGGTCGTAGGACAAACGGATGGGCAGAGACTGAGGACATCAAACAAATCTACGATGGTCCAAGGGAAGCCATCTACCTACTCCAGACACGCATCTACAACAAAAACCCACTGGACGGCGGTACACCACTCGTGGAGCTAACCATCCAGCTAGTCTACAACAAGGTCATGAAACAGGTTACAGAGATCAAGGACGTAAAACGCATCGACAATAACAAGATGAAAGGCCCCTTCCAGATCGAGTTCAGCCAAAGAGCAGAATGGGATATCGGGGACTCATCCAGCAGCCGAAGCTACGCCGAGTTCTACAGCGACCTACCAACAGAATACTACAAGCACCCCTTCTACTACCCAGAGGGAGAACTGCCCGCAGCATATGACCTCTGTCAACTAATCGACGAGGAAGAGCAGCTAGTAGGCTATGCAGCATACTGGCCACAACTCATATCCAAGTGGGTTACAAACGCCGAGGAAGTACGCAGATACGGTGAAGACGTGGATGTACCATGCCTGCTATCAAGCATGGAGACCTATGAGCACACAGTAAAACTACCCACCAGCGCAGATGAGCTAGTAGACCCAAGCATCTACTACAATGACATCACTGGGGAGATAGTTATACTCTTACCCAAGGAACCAGTCGCCTACCCAAGGGGACTCGGAGAATGGGACAACGCACCATGGCTATTCAAGAAAGATGGCACAAGCGACTTTGCAAAGATGCTCATGAACGACGGCGGTACACCCGGAGCATGGACATGGGCCCCCATGCACCCACCATACGGAGCAGTAGTAATCGAACCATTCCAGTGGGAGTGGGGAGACGAGTTCTGCATCGTATTCAAACGAGTGATGGAGGGACACACACCCCAGTGTAGCACAGCCGCAGAATGCATGCAGCCAATCTACGAGGAAGGCGAAACCGTACAGACACTAGGAATGTACAGCGAGCCAGACACACCATACGTCTTCGGCGAATGGGACTTTGACCTCGACTTTGACCACCCAGAAAACAGCACACACCAGTTCAGATGCGTAAGCGTCTACGGACTAACAGACAACCACAACGCCATGGACCCCAACCTCAACGCAGGAGTCTTCCGCATCGACAAGGAAGTACTCTACCAGCTAAACGAGGTATTCAACCCATGGGACCTTAAAGAAGCAGCCGAACTAGACTCATTCAGATGGGCCCAGAAAGGCGAAATCATAGACACCATAGTACTCACAAGCCACCTCTACGACAAATACGGCAACCCACGGGACTGCCTAGAAACAGAACATACAGTATGGTTCCCAGAGAAATGGGGCTACTACTGTAACTTCACCGAAAAAGTAATCATCTATGGCTCAAGCGACGCTATACTACTAACAAGACCAGACGACTACACCGTAAGCGAAGACACAATCATCATCACAGCAGACACAACAGGATACACCCACTACAAGGTACTATACTCGACCAAGCTAAACGAGCAAAACGAGGAATGGCACAACGGTAGATGGGAGTGGACCATAATCGGCGAAAACAGCCACGCAAGCGACAGCCTTGGATCAGCCATGCTAACATCATCCTGGAGCGACTGGAAAAACAAGGAAACATGGCTCACAGGACTCGATATAAAAAGCGAGGACATCGGACCAAGCATCCCATGGGTCATGAGAAAATTCACCGACACACAAAGCGAGATGCGTCTCAACTATCACTTCGACGAAGACACAGGTGACTACCGATCAGCCTTCAAGGATGACTGGTGCACACCAGACAACTGGGACAAAACCACAACAATACACCCATACGCCATAAGCAGCAGCGACCTCATCATAGTAGGAGGCCCCATCGCAAGCCTATCAGCCGAATACATGAACGACTTTACAGACGCCAAGATATTCACAGGCTACGGCGACGGATTCTACGCACAAGGATGCTGGGCAAGAACCACGCAAGACCACTACCAAGGCGATGTACTCATGGACCTAGTGGACGACGAACTATGGTACAACAGCATAGACACCGAGGACGACATCGGACACGCCATAGTATCCACCTACAAGGACCTAAACGAGACCGTGGGCTTCACCGTCTACGGATACACAGCCGAAGACACATACTACACATGCTACGCCCTACGAGGAGGACTATTGTCATGGCTACAGGAGATACAATGTGGAACCACAACGATAATCCTAGAGATCGACTACGAGGACCTACACCCAGTAGGCTTCCACGTCAAGGAATGCCTTGGCACCATAACAGAGTGCACAGGATTCATGACCAACTTTAAGGACGTAGAATACGCGCAAAACAAGGCAGCCGCAGAGGCAGCAGTAATGGCAGAAGCAGCGGACCTAGGAATATGCTACAAGCTAGTAGACATCGAGTGGTGCGCACAGCTACACCCAGACCCATAAACACCCAATCCCCCCTTTTTCTTTTAATACCAATAACGCACAATATTTTATTGATAAAATTGTCAGCCGAGGAATACATCAAATCAGCCGCAGAAACAGCCCGGACATTATGGGGAAAAGAAGCAGAAAAAGCCAGACCCCACATAGAAGCCACCGCCAAATCCACCCACAAGGTATCCACGACACCCCTGAAACCAGAACAAGAGCCAGTCACACGGCTAAGCTACGGTGATACCCCATGAAGCCATACATGATGAGCCTCATAGAGGCAGCCAAAGCACTCAAAACAAAAGAAATCACGGCCACCGATTACATGGACTCGCTGCTGGAACGAATACAAAAAACAGAGCCACAGATACACGCATGGGTAACCATAGAACCAGAGAAAACACGAAGAGCAGCAGTAAAAGCAACCGATAAAAAGCCACACAACATAATCCACGGAGTCCCCATAGGAGTCAAGGACATCTACAGCACAGCCGGAACACGCACAACAATGGGCTCACCAATCTACAGAGACCATATACCAGACAAGGACGCAGCCATGGTACAGAAAATCAAGGAAAAAGGCGCAATAGTACTGGGAAAGACGGAGACCACAGAGTTCGCCCTCCACGACCCGGCCCCCACCACAAACCCATGGAACATCTATCACACTCCCGGAGGATCAAGCAGTGGATCAGCCGCAGCAGTAGCCACAGGAATGTGCCCCGCGGCATTCGGCAGCCAAACAGGGGGATCAGTAATACGCCCAGCAAGCTACTGCGGTATAGTAGGCGTAAAACCAACCTACGATCTTCTTAGCAGGGAAGGCGTCTATCCCCTAGCTTGGAGCCTAGACCACATAGGGTACATGACACGCACAGTAGAAGATGCTCATCATATGCTCGCAGCCCTCACAGACAAGGAAACCCCATGGAGTGTACCTGAGAAGCCCCCCCGGATAGGAGTGCTAAGAGGATACTTCAAGGAAAACGCCCAAGAAACAGTATGGAAAGGTTACGAGGAAACCATCACCAAGCTCTGGGGAGAAGGCGCAGAGATGATTGAAGTTGATCTACCTGAGAGCTTTGAACTTGTGCCTGATGTCCACAGGGTCATCATGGCTGTTGAGGTCGCGGCGGTCCACGAGGACCAGATCAGGACAAGAAAAGATGAATACGGTGAATATATCAGGGGATTCATAATGTCAGGGCTCCTAGTACCGGCAACAGCCTATCTCAGGGCACAACGACTACGGGGAACAATAATCGAGGACATGAAGAAACTCATAGACCAATACGACTGCGTAGTATGCCCATCCACGACAGACACCGCACCAGAGGGACTAGAATGGACAGGAAGCCCGGCATTCAACGCCCCATGGAGCCTCACAGGGTTCCCATCAATAACGGTACCATCAGGACTAGCTCCCAACGGTTTACCACTGGGACTACAGCTAGTAGGAACACCTCTAAGCGAGTGGAAACTACTAGGGATAGCTGGCTGGTGTTTTGAAAAGATCGGGTTCGATACCCGACCAAAAGACCCCTATACTCCTTAGATGGTTTTTATCTTCTCACCGTTCATGGTGGCGATGACCTCTACAAGCTCCTGAACCCCGCTGCTTCTGATCTTGCGACCCATCACCTCTTCGATCTGGAATATACCCGCAGGGTTCTCCATAGTGACCTGTATCGAGACAGGCTTCTCCTTACCTCGCATAATCTCTACCTTCTTGATGGCTTGCGCCGAGATACTGTGAATATCGTTTTTACCCGAAAGATAGGGTACCCTGCTTCGTCCTTCGGCCATATCGGTGCCGTCAGCGATGGTGACTGCACCTGCTTCGACGCTTAGACATGGTACGGCATCGTTTGAGCTGAATACTGCGTGGAGAACCTCGCATTTTATCCTGTAAGCTAGTTCGTGGTCGTCATGATAGACGCGGTTCAGTATACGGTCTAGTATACCCATTGAAAGGAACGTGCTACTCTGCTCGTGATCAATACGGTGAACCGCGTTACCTATGTCATGCAGATATGCGCCGAGAAGCACAATAAGTTGAGCATCATCGTAGCCACATACGCCATGAGCCACACTGCTGGGTTCAACACGAGTCGTTAATAATTTGAATATCTCAAGAGCGCTACCGGCGATAATCTTAGCGTGCACTGGTCCATGATCGTTGTATCCTAGCCGCTTGACAGCCATGATATTAGCCATACGCAGATAGCTCTGAACCTCAAGGTCCTCCTGTAACAGATTAAATGTCTCAGTTAGTAGCGGTGAGCCAAGGTGACTGTGAATCAGACGACTAGATACAATGACCATGCACTCAGTAAAGCAGACAGGCTTAAAGGTTCACCGCAGCCCGAGGCAACCGGATATCCCACGTGGTTCCAACACCAGATTCACTGGTGTAACTCATCTCGCCTCCATGGCTCTCAATAATACGCTTAGCCGTTGGAACCCCGAGACCCTTGCCCTTCTTCTGACCAGACACAAAGGGAACAGTAATTATCTCGGCGAGATCATCGGGGATACCTGATCCTGTATCGGTGATGATTATTGTTACCCAGTCATGCTCATCAAGTACCTTAACAGATAACTCTCCACCATCTGGCATAGCCTCTACTGCATTCTGGAGAAGTTTTCTCAGCGCTAATGCGGTCTTCGCTGGGTCGATGTTTATGGGTTCAGTTTCTTTGTAGTCTTTCACTACATTGATGTTCTCGGGTATCTCAAGATCTGAAAAAGATAACTCAACAACCTTCACAGGGTCCACTTGAAGCCGTTGAAGAATATGCCCCTTATAGTATTCTCTGAAATTGTCTAGAATAGCTGTGGCTTGTTGAAGACTTTGTTTAACCATAACATAGAGTTGATCGTTCTCGGGGTTTCGCTGTATAAGATAGATAGCGTTCTGAATGGTCTGCAGTGGGCTTCGCAGGTCATGGGCTAGTTCCGAGGATATGTGCCCCATCTCTTCTATTACTCGTTGCTGTACCTGTTTATCCTTTGATGGCTGTGTTTCCTCGTTCTCGCTCAAGCCTGTTTCACTCCTCATATTCTTGTATATTGAAGCGGTTTATGGATTTCTATAGAGTATCTTTCGGTAGAAACTATTTAGGTGAAAAAGCCTCTTTGATGCAGTATGGTTGACGAGTATAGGTTCCAGCACCCAGAAACAAGCCAAGACTATGAGCAACTCTATGAGGTTATGAGACGCAGCTTCCCAGACGAAGATGTGGATATTATTGTGAGACGCCTAGTGGAGCACCACCCAGAGATGAGCAACACGGATTATTTCATGGTGAAACACGGTGACGAGGCGGTGGCTGGGCTCGTATTGATACCACAGAAGTGGAGCATCGACGGCGTAGAACTGAATGTAGCCGAGATGGGCTGCGTGGGAACCGTGCCAGAACACAGGAGAAAAAGAATCCAATGGATACTAAACAAGGAGTTCGATGAATACGCGAAAAGCAAGGACTATGATATTTGTGTTCTAGCGGGCATACCCTACTTCTACCGGCAGTTCGGGTACCAGTACGCAGTCGAATTAGACTACGAGACAAAGATAGAGGTCAATAAACTACCAGAAGAAACAAGCCTAGTGTCCAGAGAGTTCCAAGAAGAGGATGTTCCACAGGCTCAGCGTCTATTAGAGCAAACTCAGAACCGGTATCTTGTTCGTAGCATCAGAACTCCAGAAATATGGAAGATGCAGCAAGAGACAGGCACCTATGGAGCAGAGCCTTTCAAATCAACTGCGATACTAGATGACCATAAGCTAGTAGCTTACTATAGATGGTGGGAAGAGAAAGAAGTATTCAACGTAAAGGAACTCGCCCTCAAGGAAGATTCCTATGTTGAAGAGATAGCAGGATGTATCAGACAGCAAGCAATGAAACAAGGCGCAGAAAAGATCAAGACCAAGCTGAGCCACGAGGATGATTTCTCGAAATACCTCATTGAGCGTGGCGCTGAGAAAAACAAGCCTTATGGTTGGCAGATCAAATTGCTTGACCCACGGAGCTTCCTTGAGAAACTAGGACCAGTATTTGAGAAGAGACTTGCAGATTCAGAGTTCAAGGGTCTAACCAAGGAGCTGGTTATGAACTTCTGGAAATACAAGATAAAACTAGAGTTCAAGGATGGAAAACTGATCTCGGTTGAAACGGTCTCTGAGGCAAAACGAGTACTGGGTATGAACCCTTACGCGTCTATACAACTTTTCCTAGGTTTCAGAAGCAGAGAGGACCTTGAGTATGCCTATCCTGATTTCTATATTAGGGGGGGGAATGAGGGTCTTATTGAAGTCTTGTTCCCAAGGAAACCGGGGTACATCCACTACTGTTATTAAACTACCCTTTTAGCTTGGCAAATGTATTCAAGGGAGATAGAGATGAGCCGCTTTGATGAGTTGCCCCTAAGCCCAGAGGTATTGAAGGGCATACGTAAGATGAGGTTCACCCAGATGACGCCAATACAAGTCGAGGCAATACCCTTACTCTTGGAGGGGAGGGATATCATCGGGCAGGCTCAGACAGGAACAGGCAAAACCGCGGCTTTCAGCATACCCATGATTAACCAAATAGACGCAACGAACCCCGACACACAGGGACTCGTCATAGCGCCTACAAGGGAGCTGGCTTCACAGATAGCGGTACACGTTAGGGGACTAGCCAAGTACACTGATGCACGAATACTGTGCTTCCATGGAGGAGGTAACATCTACAAGCAGGCGGACCTGATGAGACGCCCCGCTCATATCATAGTAGCGACACCGGGTAGATTATTGGATTTGATCTATCGTAGAAGAGCAGTAGACCTCAGTACTGTGAAATATGCAGTGGTGGATGAGGCGGATAAGATGCTTGAGCTTGGCTTCATCAGGGAGGTAAGGGATATTCTTAGTAAGCTTCCCTTCGTAAGACAGACGAGCCTCTGGTCTGCGACAATCACTGAGGACTTGTTAGAGATCGCCACCCGGTATATGCGTCACCCACGTAAGGTTATAGTGTCTAGCGAGGAGATCGCTCAGGAGAACATTGAACAATACTATTTAGATGTGACAGACGAGAACCGGGTTGACAGTCTCTATAAGATATTGAATAATGTTGAGGTTGATAGAGGCTTCATATTCTGTAATACACGTGAAACAGTGGACCAGCTGGTTGAACTGATACAAGAAGAAGGCTACTTAGTGGAGGCGCTCCACGGTGGTTTTACTCAGACTCAGCGAGACCAAGCATACACCAAGTTACTGAAAAGACAAGTCAGGTTCCTAGTATCAACAGATGTAGCCTCAAGGGGGATCGATATCAAGGGAGTCACACACATTATCAACTATGAGGTGCCTGAAGACCCAGAGGTCTACTATCATAGGATAGGAAGGACTGCCAGAATCGGTGAGGCGGGTAAAGCGATTACACTGGTCTCGGAGTTGGAGATGAAGTACTGGGAGAAGATCAGGGAGATGACGGGTACGACTCTTCTGGAGTACCGGGTTAGATAAACTGATTAGAGATATCCGTGTCTGTCTTGGTATGAATCTGCCACTTCACATTGTTGATGTATTTGCTGAGGCAAAGTATGAGGGAAACCAGTTAGCGGTATTTATTGACGAGGAGGGGCTCTCCTCTGAGCTTATGCAGAAGCTAGCAAAGGAGATGCATTTTAGCGAGACTACTTTCATCACAGCACAGGACAAGAAAAACCGGGTATTCAAGGTAAGAATATTCACAGTAGAAAGCGAGCTCCCCTTCGCGGGACACCCTACACTGGGTACAGCGTATATCGCCCAGAAGTTGCTACTAGGGAAGAAGGTTGACAAGCTCACACTGGACCTGAAAGCAGGAATGATACCAGTTGAGTTCGAGTATGAGAACGACGAGCCAAGCGTCCTCTGGATGAGACAGCTTCCTCCAGAGTTCGGAGATACTCATTCTGTAGAGGTTTTCGCTGAGCTATTGGGCTTGGAGCCAGAGGATTTTGATACTGATTACCCGATTCAGGAGGTCTCCACTGGGGTCTACTTCTACATGATACCCTTGAAGACAAGAGACGCCTTACTCAGGGTCAAGATCGACCACGATAAACTAGCCGATTACAGCAAGGACAAGAAGGCGAAATGGCCATTCATGTTCACAAGGGAAACCGATGACCCGGAGAACCATATCAAGGCTAGGATGATCACAAGATTCACAGAAGACCCGGCAACTGGAAGCGCAAACGGATGCTTCGCAGGATACTTGGTGAAACACAGGTATTTTGGTGAATCAAGCATTGATATTAGAGTCGAGCAAGGAGCCGAGATACAGCGCCCATCAATTCTCTACCTAAAAGCATCAGAGAAACCTGATGGCATTGAGGTAAATGTAGGTGGAAAAGTCGCCTATGTGGCGGCTGGACACCTCGTCTAGGGAGTGTTATATCAGACATAGGAGATA
>JAHLLU010000006.1 GCA_020444005.1 archaeon | reverse complement strand
CTGCTTCACGGCTTGAACAAGGCACAAGGATTAACCCTAGTAGCTGCCACCCATGACTTGAAGATGATCAAGGCGAGCGATCGAAACGTCTGGATGAGAGACGGTAAAGTCGAGAGAATCGAGCGCGGCTAACCGTTCTTCTCGGCGCTATAATCCATACTTATTCTTCGTACCAGTGAACCAGCCACATGAACCCACTCAGGTTCGCCGAAACTTTCTAAGAAAGCTCCATATTCTCCGTTTTCTAGGGGAGCTACTCGTAAAGTGTTTCTTGTGTAAAAGTTGCCTGTTGTGGTTTGCACTGATTTGTAGATAAAGCGGATAATATGTTGGTCGCCCTCGGTACTGCGTTTAATACTAGAAGTTATTTGGGTATGATGGTTTTCCAGTTGTTTTAGCTTCATCTCGACATAGTCAAGATAGACATCAACCTCACCCGGTTCAAGCTTGATGGGTACATCGATGTTCCAAGGCTCTTGGAAACCTCCACTAGATCGATCTATCTTCCACCGCCGCATCAGGCTAGGCGTAATCACCACACTGTTCTGAAGCGCAGCAAAAGCGCCAGTGACTACAGCGCTTATGGCTAATCCTATGGAGGCTAGGCTCCATACTGCTGATACCTTCTGATTTACCTGTAATCCGATATTCAGAATGGCGAGTGCCTTGTAGAAACCTAAACCAACAAGGTAGCCCAGTCCACCTGCGATAAACCCTGTTATAGCCGCTTCCGCGACGAATATTGATGATACCTGAGCGGGGTTTAATCCCACTGAGCTGAGTATTTCTATCTCTTTTCGGCGCTCATAGAGGCTGTTCAGCATGGTAACCACGACATTCAGCACTACGATGACCCATGGAATTACCAGTGTAGCTCCTTTTCCTTGGAAATAGTTACCAAGCCGATAGGAAGTGTAGGCTTCATCGGTGTTCGCCCATGACAAGTATCCTCGTTCTAGGGCTAGACGTTCTGCGAATCCTGTGGCGTTGTACTCTGGGTTGATCTTGAATGCGATTCTCTGGACGCCTACCATTGGAATCTGTAGAGCGGCCTCTATGCTCATTATGAGTACCTCGCTTGGGTCCGCTTCTTTCAAAACATAGTTTGGCGTTTCCCCGTCAGGGTTAGTATTCACCCACTTATCAGGTGCGTAGGGGGTTCCATCAACATCCCTAAGAGCCGCAAATAAGTTATCGCTTATTAAGCCGGAGACGGTGTACTGGTTTAGTCCGATGTAGAACTCGGCGCCCATTGATAACCCAGTGGCTTCCGCTAGAACCTCGCTTATCAGGACACCGTTTCCTGTGGGCATCTCACCAGTGACTATTGTGTCCATGATGTCAATGAAGGTATTTTCCTCTGGACCCACGCCAATAACACCTCGTATATTCTGACCAAGCACATTCAACAAAGGATAGGTCAATGCAGTGCTTTCCGCCTTGGGGGACATATAATCAGCCTCTGGTTGCCCTCTGAGCCAGTTGTACTCGGTCTCATCGTTGATGATGAATGATGGCTCAGACTGGGTCCAAGTTCCTTCCCTGATATATACGCCGGTCCATCCGGTCTTGGGCTGATTTTCTCCGGTGATTAAACCGTATCCCTCGCTGAAGCTGGTTAGGGTTACAAAACTCATTACGAGTAGGGTTATTGAGATGAATGTTAGTAGGAATCTTACTCGTCTTCGGCGTAGGCTTCTTCGTGCAAGGTTGAATATGGGTGCGATGAGGTTTCTTGTGTGGACTCTTCCATCTGTGCTGCTTCTGGAAAAGAAGCGAGGGAACATAGATCCAAGGATTATGAATCCCGCGAGATAAGCCACGGATACAAGTATGAAATTAGTTAATGGGATTGTTCTACTACCCGGATATGTGTAATAGAAGAAGACTAAGCTGGCACCTAGGATGATGATGTCGATGAGTACTTGTTTTACTAGTTCATCGAAGAGAAGGTACCCTGTTATGATGGAAGCTATTGTCAGGAACGCTATTAGTAGGTAGACGCTGAACTTTGCGTCAAGATACATATTCACAAGCTCTGTATTCGTGTGGTCGAATAGGATATAGCCTCGTTTTAGTGACCCAAAGCTGGAATCATAATTAGCTGCCTCGTAATGAATCTCCGAGTCTTCAAGATATTCTATGCCGTTGCTTAATGCTGTCTCCTGTTTTGCTAGATAGAACCCATACTGGTCCATCTCGGCTAGCTGGGTCTCAAGCTGGTCCAGTTTTTCATCGGTTATGGTTTTACTGATGGGAATTGTGTACTCCCTGACATCAACAGCGAGTATTCCACCCTTGCCCGGGGTCTCTAGTTCCGAAATTATGAAGCTACGCCGGGTAATCTCCGAGTCTATCAATATGCTGCTTGAGACATTAAGATCGATAACAGAATCAACAGGCACTATAATATCTCGGTCCGGTAGATCAATCACCGTGTAGATGCCGCCACTCTTATCACTGAACGATAAAGGGAAACCACTTGATACAACAATCTCACTATTTCGTTGGACATCAAAAACGTTCTTCAAAGGTATGTTCTCGGTATCAACATACTGGAAATCACCCGTCAACCGAACAGTAGCTCCATACTGAAGCCCGACATTCCCATTAAACTCGCCATCCACGGAGATAGCAGCTGGAAGATAATCGTAGCCATCAGTCTCAGGTTCATCCGCGAGAACTGTCATTGTGTATTGCCCTGAGGGTAAATCGATATAGAAACCAGTCTCCGTGCTCTGAATTGATGCTATCTCTCGGGATTCCTCGAAAACCCGGATTGACGACACTACGGGTTCTCCGTCTGGTCCTGTTACTATGCCGGATATATCGGCTGAGACCATTGATGCGCTGAAGATGAACAAGGCTACTATGGCTAAGAGCACTGCCTTGTTCTTGATCCATTCAGTTGGCATCATGCAATCGCATACAATACGACAACCTATGTAAAAACCTTAAGTGATTGAAATTTTCAACCAATACATATGAAGATCAAGATAACCACAAAAAGCACAGGAACAATCACCGCCACCCTCACAGAAGAGAACCCAGAAACAGCAAAAGCATTCACACAGGCACTACCCATAACAGGACAAGCAAACACATGGGGTGACGAGATATACTTCACCGTACCAGTGGAAGCCGTGGAAGAAAACAGCAAACCAGTAGTAGAACTAGGAGATATTGCGTTTTGGCCACCGGGAAACGCTTTCTGTATCTTCTTCGGACGTACACCTATGAGCCGAGGAGACGAGATAAGACCAGCTAGCCCAGTCAATGTCTTTGGTAATATTGACGGCGATCCATCTGTTTTCAAGAAGGTACGTAGCGGGGAAGAGGTAAGAATAGAGAAGGCTTAGCTTCCAGCTAACCATATTTTTTCCTGAAGATTATCATACAAGTCCTGTATATTCTGACGAGTGGGTGTCACCCCGTAGACAGGTCCACTGCTAAACCCCCAGAAATCAGGTTCAATAGGGTACCTGAACTCAGGCACAGGGTGATTAGGAGTCTCAACAATTAGACGCTTTAAGAGATTATACATTGTTTCCTCTGTTACCTCACCCTCCTGTAGCGCTAGTCCATAGATGTCGATGAATAACCGGTTCAAAGCGGGCATCCCAGGGCGTTGGAGAAGCGAGAACCCTTTTGGGTCTGTGAAGCACTCGGGGTAAATATTGTAGAGAGCGTTCCAGTAGTCTATCAAGTGGTACGCGATCTCCTTGATGGGCATGTTCTTGAAGTAGTGTTCACCGAGGATCAAGGTTATTGACTGTATCATGTCACTATCATTGATGATATGATCCATCTGTTTGGGTTCACCCACCTCCCTAATCCTCCCATACCACGGACTCACAGGCTCCTTGTTAAGCACGTCAACGATCTCAATAGCATAGCTCTGAGTAAGTCCCCGTTTTCCCTCCAAGTCCAGTAGCCATTCCTCGCCTTTCCGTATCAACATCCGCTGAAGATGCCTGTAGACTAGGTCTGTTTTAACGCCTTTCTGGCGACGGTTGACTATGTAGAATAACAGCATCTCATCAAACTTGTCTGGTAGACGAAGAATACTAGCTATCACAGGGTAATCCTCAAAGTCCCTGTTTCGGGCTATCGCCCTTCTTAATGCCTCTATCCTGTGCTGTCCATCTATTACCCAGAAATCATCTGCTTCTGTATCCAGAAGCCCATAGCTGAACCAGCTCTGAGATTTCTCCTCACTGAAGGATACATCGCCTCTAACGTTCAACAGGATAGATGTGGGGAAGTACCCTAGTTCGCGCACAAGGTACCTGACGGCTGATCCTCTTATCATACTGAGTCTTCGTTCACTGGGCATCCTCTGGTATCCAGCGGGATTCGAGGGTGTTCTACGGTCTATTTTACATCTATAAACTAGGTCGCCCGCTCTGAACACTGTAATGTATATGTCGGCCACGCCTCTGTTGCCTGACTGTGTTAGCTTGAATGCGTCTAGCTTCAACTAAACCCCCAGAAACATGTTATATTCAGTTATCTATAACAGTAACTATTGGATACAGTTTTAATTCAGCACCCCTTGCATATCGTATGGGTAGCCCAAAGGATTATCTGGAGATAATGCGTCCTGTAAACAGCTTCATGGTGGGAATAGCCATCATCGTAGGCGCAGCAATAACAGGCGGCGTACAGCTTCTCAACAACTGGATACTACTCCTATACTCATTCATAACAGGGTTCACACTCACAGGAGCCTCCATGGCCATCAACGACTACTATGACCGAGATATCGATTTCATCAACGAGCCTAACAGACCCATACCAAGTGGAAGAATAAGCCCTCAGTCAGCCATAATATTCACCATGCTACTCAGCATCATCGGATTATACGCCTCATGGATGATCAGTTTAGAGGCGTTTGTTATCGCGGTGTTCGCGTGGATAGTGATGATGGTATACAGTATGTGGGGGAAGAAAACAGGGTTCATAGGTAACTTGATGGTAAGCACATGTATTGCTCTGCCTTTCATCTATGGCGGAATTCTGTCGAATCAACTTTGGTCATCATTCAGCTTCAGCCTCTTAGCCTTCCTATCAAACACAGGCAGAGAAGTAACAAAAGGCATAGTAGACATTCAGGGAGACCGCGCGGCCGGAGTAAGAACCGTAGCCGTCTCAAAGGGCGCTACACGTGCAGCAGATATAGCGACATTGTTCTTTTTAGCTGCTGTAGCTTCCTCCGTGGTCCCAGTGTATCTTAAACTTGTTTCCTTCTGGTATATCCCATTCGTCTTGATAACAGACCTCGGGTTAATCTATAGCAGCTATCAGATAGTATCAGACCCAAGCCGAGAAACAGCCAGATCAGTCAAGAAAAGAATACTCTACCTAATGCTAATAGGTTTAATCGGCTTCGCGGCTGGAAGCCTAATATAAAATAATTAAAAAAATAGTTTTATCGGCTGGATAGAGCGATACGCTCGACTTCCTGCTTACGGCGAACAGCAAAGTTGTTACCATCATTATTAGCTGCGCCAATGAGCTGATCCGCTACGATCTCCTCAAGAGTCTTGCGGTTGCTGAAAGTCTGGTCTTTGATACCTGTTACAATGTATCTTAAAGCCAAGTCGATTCTACGCTGTGGACTGCAGTCAACGGCTAGACGATAAACAACGCCACCGTAACCGATCCTCGTGGTATCCTCGTTGGGGGCGCTGTTCTCGATTGCCCTAACCAGTACCTCGACGGGGTTACGTCCAGTCTTTAGGTTGATAATTGTGAATGCTGTCTTTACTGCGCTAGTAATTCTGATCTTGTCTCCGCCGCTTGTCCCTGGCTTCATCAAGTTATTGATGAGGCGCTCCACGATGTTCAGGTTACTCTTCCTGAACTTACGTGCCTCATGCCTGCCTCCGCTGTGGGGTAGGTAGATTGGGTCAAGGTTGATGTAGCGTTTGAGGCCAATGTCTCTTACTTCAATGTCCTCAAAGCCCCATTCTCCGAAGAGCTTGATTCCTTCTTCTATTGTTTGTACTTCGTCTTCGCTCATTTGACCACGTCTTGAGTGTGCAGTGACTTTGAAAGGGGTACCCAAATAAAAGGCTTATCGCTTTTTTCGATTAATTTAAAGGAAAGAACCCGCTCCGTACTGATATTATGTCGCTCAGAGACTATCCTAAGAGCTATTATCTGCTTTGTATCGTAGCGTTTCTTTCCATGTTCAGCATCATGCTCACGAATCCCATTCTATCCATCTACGCCAAGGATATTGGCGCAACAGGGGTCATGATAGGATGGGCGGTCTCAGGCTACTGGATAAGCAGAGTAGTCTTGGAGATACCAAGTGGATACATCAGCAGCAAGTTCGGGTACTATAAGCCAATGGCATTTGGGTTAATACTCACAGTACTCGGAAACGTCTTGATGCTATTCGTGCGTGATCCACTATTTCTAGTAATCATCAGGGCGATAAACGGGTTCGGTGCACCCTTTTTCTTCGCGGTCTCAATGACATTCATCGTAAACCTTGTTGACGCCAGTAAAAGGGGACAAGCCATGGGGATATTCCAAGGCATCGAGTTCATAGGACAAATCATCGGCTCCACATTCAGTGGAAGAATAGTAGACAGTCTAGGATGGCAAGGAGGATTCATGACCGCCCTACTATTATCCGCCATAGCATTTGCTCTGTTCATTGTGCCGCCCTATATTCGACGAGAAACAGTACAAGGACCAACCGCTCAGCCATTGAAAATAGGTGATGTGCTTGGGGTTTTGAAGAACAAGACTTTGATGGTTATCGCCGCTGTGACTTTAGCTGAGTTCATCATGACAAGCGGACTCATCAATACGGTGCTTAGTGTCTACGCTAACGAGACCCTTGGATTCACCCTTTCTGAGGTGGGTTATATGATGGGTGCTCGTTCAATCGGCTTCGTAATCGCGATGTTTACAATGGGGTCCTTCGCGGACAGAGTTGGCAGAAAACCGGTTCTTCTCTTTGGGTTAATTGGGACATCAACACTCATCATAGTTATGTCAGGATTCACAACGCTCCTAACAATATCCGCGATAATCGCCATCATCGGCTTCACATCAGGAGCAATCTGGATAGTGGGCCCAGTTGTATCAGCAGAAGCAGTCTCACCTGAACAACGAGGAGCAGCCATAGGAGCCTATAGAACCTTCTTTGATGGAGGCTCACTGATTGGCCCCATCATCATGGCGGCTGTAATGACTGATTATGGTGTAAAACCATGCTTCTACCTAGCAGCTGGGTTGATGCTTGTGACAGTGCCATTTGTATTTATGATTAAAGAGACTGGTGGCGTTAAAGGCGAGGTTATCGCCCACTAAAAAAATTGAGATAATTTATCTCATTGATTTCTGGACTTTGCCCAGAACTAGAAGCTTTAGAGGTGTACCGTTTACAGCGTTTACCTTGTAGCGTACGCCTGGGATGTCACCCATTGACCTGCTTCGTGGTCCGTGAATACCCTCGATTGTAACCTCATCGTGCTCATCGACGTGGTTTAGCGCGCCGTCTCCGGGTAGGAACGCGGTTGCTAGTTTACCGTTCTTGATTAGCTGCACCCTTACACATTTTCTGATGGCGCTGTTGGGCTGCTTGCTCTCGATACCGACCTTCTGTAGTACGATACCCCTGCCCATGGGTGCGCCTTCTAGGAGATCCTTTTTCTCTGTTCTCCTCTTCAACCGTAGGACGTAGTCTTTGCTCTTGTACCGCATCTTTTTCCTGACGTTGCGGTTCCTACGGGCAGCGTATAATCCGTTTGCCATTTGATTCTCCCTCCTTCGGATACATGCAACTATATTAAATGTTACTGATTTCTGGGGTTTATTACCGGATAAAACATGGAGTTTATTCTGTTCTTATATAATCTGCCTAGTATTTACTCCTACCTTAACATTTTTATTCTGCATATTGGTTGATGGTGTAGGAGAATTCAAAAGATGAGCAAGAGGGATAAACCTCATATTAACCTAATCATCATCGGCCACGTAGACCACGGCAAGTCCACAAGCGTCGGACACCTATTCTACGATGCAGGCGCAATTCCAGAGAAGCAGCTCAAGGACTTCGAGGCAGAAGCAAAAGCACTCGGTAAAGAGTCCTTCAAATACGCATGGGTACTCGACAGGCTCAAAGAAGAGCGTGAAAGAGGCGTAACCATCGACCTTGCTTTCTACGAACTAGAGACAAGGAAAAACGTCTTCACCATCATTGACAGCCCTGGGCACAGGGACTTCGTCAAGAACATGGTCACTGGTGCAAGCCAGGCAGACGGAGCAATCCTCATGATCTCCGCTAAACGTGGAGAGTACGAGGCGGGAACAAACCCAGGCGGTCAGACTCGTGAGCACGCCTTCCTAGCCAAGACCCTTGGTGTCAACCAGATGGTCGTCGCAATCAACAAGATGGACGACGCCAGCGTAGACTGGAGCGAGACACGTTACGAGGAAGTCAAGGACGGAATCAGTAGACTACTAAAACAAGTAGGCTACGATCCATCCAAGATTCACTTCGTTCCAACAAGCGGCTGGACAGGCGACAACCTAGTCAACAAGAGCGAGAACATGCCATGGTACAATGGCCCAACCCTCATAGAGGCGCTGGACGACTTCCAGCTACCTCCAAAGCCAACCGACAAGCCACTGAGGATTCCTGTACAGGAAGTCTATACAATCAGGGGCGTAGGTACTACACCAGTCGGTAAGGTAGAGACAGGTGAGCTAAAGCCAGGCGACGATGTCGTGTTCATGCCAAGCGGCGAGAAGGGCAAGGTCAACAGCATCGAGACTCACTACACAAAGATCGATAAGGCTGGTCCAGGCGACAACATCGGCTTCAACGTCAAGGGCGTCCCCAAGGACAAACTCAGACGTGGAGAAGTCGTTAGCCACCCTGACAATCCATGTCGTGTTGCAAAGGCTTTCGTTGGAAGGATATTCATTATCAACCACCCAACAGCGGTTGGTGAGGGATACACTCCAGTACTGCACCTGCACACTGCACAGATCGCGGTCAGATTCGACAAGCTATTAGCAAAGCTTGACCCAAGGACGGGTCAGGTAGTAGAGGAGAACCCAGCCTACTTGAGGACTGGTGAGGCAGCAACAGTACGCTTTGTGCCACTGCAGCCAACCGCGATGGAGGTCTTTAAGGACTATCCACAGCTAGGCCGTTTCGCTCTGCGTGACATGGGTACCACTATTGGCGCCGGTGTCGTGTTAGAGATCGAGGAGTAATCCTCCCATCCTTTTTTAAGAAACATTTAAGTTCTAACTCTCAGGTAACAACGGGGAATAAGATGGCTAGGCGAGCAAGGATCAAGCTAACAAGCACTGACACCGAGAAACTTCAGGGTGTCTGCGATGAGATCAAGAATATAGCTAAGAGGATAGGCGTAAAACTAGTAGGACCAATTCCACTACCAACAAAAAAGCTAGTGGTACCAACAAGACGAACTCCTTGCGGTGATGGCAGCGATACATGGGACAGGTATGAGATGCGTGTTCATAAGCGTCTCATCGAGATTGATGCCCGTGACAGGGTCATGAGAAGCATCATGAGAATCCGTGTCCCTAACGAAGTCTATATCGAGATGGAGATACGCTAGTATCTCGGAGCATGCATCGCGTTTTTATGCTCTATCATACATTTCTGTGAACAGAATTTATCTTTACACATACTGCATTTTACTTCTTTACCCTGAATCTCGCGTCCACACCAAGCACAAGCTTTACCTTTTCCTCCGCTGTTTTTTCCTATTGACTCCATTATTGAGCCTATTATGATGAGGGCTATCCCCACGATGGCTAACTTGTATCTTAAACTGAGCCCTAGAAAAATATCTAGATATGACATAGGTATTCATCCCATTACCTACCTAAATATTTTAACACCCCAGAATACAGAGCAGCTATAGTGTATACGAAAAACACTGTTTTGGTACTGATTCACCGGTGATTTGGCATAGATTGAGACCGAAAATAAGCCGTTCTGGGGGCTATTTTAATAAAAAGGAGCTGGTTTCGGCTTTGACGCAGTACCCCCCCTCCCCCTTTATGGTAATGCATTGTTTTCAGAGATTTTCTTGTAGATTTCGACTGTTGACGTGGGGGTGCGTTTTTTGGTTTTCTTTTCTACCCTGAAAAGCCCGAAGTGTATCTTGAAACCGTCGCTCCACTCAAAGTTATCCATAAGGGTCCAGTGATAATATCCCAAGACAGGTATCTTATCCACGTGGATAGTCTTGTGCAGTGCTTCCATGTGAGCCAGTAAGTATCTTGTTCTTGTGTCTCCTTTCTCGTCTGCGATGCCGTTTTCTGTGATGTAGATGGGTCTTCTGTATCGGTTGTATGCGAAGTTTAGTACTTCTCTTAGTCCTTCTGGGTATATTTCCCAGCCATAATCAGTACAGTCTCCTTCACAGGGCATGAGTTTGAAGTCTGCAAGTGGCTTCATACCTTTGTCTACGTATTTGATCTTCCAGCGTGAATAGTAGTTGACTCCTAGATAATCACAGCCTCTTACCCTGTATGGTTTCTGCTCATCGGATGAGATCAGATAATCTAGGTTCATATCGTAGTCACCGTGAAATACAGCGTTTAGACCCCACTCGTTGAAGGCGTAATCGATGAGTCTAGAGGCTTCAACATCACGCGGATCCTCTGGATCATAAGGCGCGAATACCTGTAATACGGGCACGAGTCCTACTGTACATGGCCCAAGCTCACTAAAGCTTGTCTGGTCCCATTTCTTTACCTGTTCATAGCACAGTCCGTGGGCGATGGCAAGGTTTCTCATTACCAACAGGTACATGTCTGGGTCGTTTTTTCCGGGTGGAAACTCGCTCCATGTAGAAAGGTAGCCGTGTTCACTGATGATACGAGGCTCGTTGATGGTGCAGTATAGGTCTACGATGTCTCCATATTGGTACGCGATGTAGGCGCTGAACTTGGTGAACTCGATTACGGTTTGGTTGTCAAGCCACCCTCGTTTATTGGCGTGTTTCATGTCTGTTTTGCATTTGATGGGGTCGTGAAGCCAGAGGGGTATAGGCCAGTGGAAAAGCGTCAACATCAACGTGATTTCTTGTTTCTTTGCTTCTGTGAATATCTGCCTGTACCGTTTTACCGCGTTCTGATTTGCTCGTTTATCCATATCCAGCAAGGTTTGTTCAGTTATCTCCACATTAGAGACAAGCCCCTCATCATCCAGCGTTACAGGTACTTCAATATCGTCTATAGGGTCTGGGAAGAATCTACCCCAGTCAACACTGACCCGGATTGAGTTGTTTCCCAGCTGTTCTTTTAGGAGCTTAAAGTCCTCTTTGTATAACTCCCAGAAACCGGGTCCATCAAGGGGAGTATGCCCGCTGACAATTCCCTCTTTTATGTTTTCTTTATCGTTGACCCATGCCCACCAGTCTGTTTTGTCGCTGGGTTCTCCGCGCCCCATCTCTACTTGGAATGATGATACTGCGGTTCCCCAGAGAAAGCCTTCTGGAAACTCTTTACCCATAAGAAACACTCAATCAGTGTAGTATTTTTAGGAATATAACAGGTGTTCCAATACACCCACCTTACCTGTATAAAAAACACTGGATAATTGTTCCAAATAAGGCATAAATTAGGATAATTGTTTTAAGAAGCCTCACCTAGAGTCTAATCCTCTTCAGGTGAAACAGTTGAGCAAAAGGGTAATGATCGCACTCGGCGGAAACGCCATCAAACAGCCCCACGAAAAGGGGACATACGAGGAACAAATGGCTAACGTTGAGACCGCAAGCACACAGATCGCTAAGATAGCGCGAAACGGATACGAGATCGCCATCACCCACGGTAACGGACCACAAGTAGGAAACCTAGCTATACAGCAGGAGCAGGGCGCACACATGGTCCCAGCCCAGCCCTTATTCATACTAGGCTCCATGACACAGGGTCAGATCGGGTTTATGATGCAGCAGTCACTACAAAACGAGTTAATCAAGGATGGAAAAGATGTTGCCACAGTGGTCACACAAGTTATTGTCAGCACTGATGACCCAGACTTCCAAGACCCCACCAAGCCAGTGGGACCATACTATGACGAGGAAACAGCAAAACGTTTGGGAGCCGAAAACGACTGGCTTGTCAAGCAGGTCAAACCCACAGGAGATAAGACATGGAGAAGAGTGGTACCAAGCCCCAAGCCTCTAGGTATCGCTGAGGCAAAGGCAATCAAGCGACTCGTAGAGTCTGGCACAGTAGTAATCGCCTCTGGCGGCGGAGGAATACCTGTCTACAAAAACGGTGGAAAACTTCATGGTGTAGACGCTGTAATAGACAAGGACCGTGCAGGAGCAAAACTCGCTGAGGAGCTTGGAGCGAACATTTTCCTGATTCTCACAGACGTTGAATATGCGTTGCTCAATTTTGGCACAGACAACGAGGAACCAGTAAAAAAAGTCACAGTAGACCAAGCCAAACAGTACCTCGGTGAGGGCCACTTTAAGGCAGGCAGTATGGGTCCAAAGATGGAGGCTGCTCTCGGTTTTGTCGAGCGAGGCGGAGATCACGCCATCATCACGAGCCTCGATAAGGCTGCGGACGCCCTTGCTGGTAAGACTGGCACTCATATTGTGCCCAATTAATCATTTCTTTTATATTCCATAACCACAAATCATTCTCCATGAGTGAACAAGCAACAAGCTATCTAACTCCCCTCATTACTCAGCTTGGAGTAGGTGGCATCATCGGACTCTGTATCGGATACGCGTTGAAAAAAGTAGCTAAAATTGTCGCTGCGATTATTGGCCTCTTTACACTCGGATTACTATATCTACAAACAAAGGGACTAATTACAGTCGACTGGCTGGGAGTAGAAGCGTGGGGGAACACAGCTCTAGGTCAGCTAGCACAGATGGAAGGTACTCTTGGAGTAGTATTAGCGAACCTACCATTTGCAGGCGGAGCCATAGTCGGTCTGGGCATCGGCCTCAAAATGGGCTAAGCCTAACACAATATAGTTTTTCAAAAAACAATCCTATTTCTTCAAGCAACTCAAACCTGTAATCATTGAAATCTGTCTCAGTTAAACCAGAGAGACTGGAATAAATCATCAAAACGAAGCCTCCGAAGCCTAGAAAACAGGGGGCTTCAACGAGAAAACGCTTGATAACCTCTCCCCCCGTCTCGCCGCCAGCCCAAGAAGCCTCATCAGCGTCCCCCTCTGAAGGCAGATATGGGGTATTGAATAGAATCCAGTCATACACACCATTAACTGTTTCAAATAAGTCGCTGTGCAAGAAGTCTATCTTATCCTGTACCTTGTTGATGTAGGCTCGTTTCTCTACAGCTACTAGTGCAGCTGGGTTGATATCTACTGCTAAGACGTGGGTTACTTCTTTTTTCTGGGCGGCTGTTACTGCTTGTATCCCTGATCCGGTTCCCATGTCAAGCACGTTACCCGTTACTAGCTTCTCAACCCAGCGTTGAAGGAGATACGAGTCCTCACCCGGTTTATAGACCTCTTCCATCAAACAAATGAAGCCGTGTGAACCAATAAGGATACCTCCACCCATCCAAAGCATTTAACCACCAGATACACACCAGAAACATTATGGAGATCACTGTCCTTGGCACGGCGTCAATCGGCGGAGTACCGGAATGGGACTGCACATGCCCAAATTGTTCAGCTGCTCGAAAAACCCCATCACTACGAAGAACAAGATCAGCCATCACAGTAACCCTTGATGGATACAAACATATTCTATTTGATGCAGGTCATGACCTCAAAACACAGCTAGAAACAAACAACCTAACACCTCAACCTGAAACTGCGGGTGAAACATATCGAGAGAGCAGACTAGACTCAGTTTTCCTTACGCATGGACACGCGGATCATACAGCTGGGATTGCAGAGTTCTGTACAGGTAAGAGTTTTGAGATACCAGTCTATGCTCCACCAGACCTAGTTGATTTCCTATTCGGTACAGAAGAGCACCCTAACTATTTCGGTGAGTTGGGCAGACTAGCTAAAAACTATGTAAAGCCCATAAAACTAGCTGATAGTCAACCTGTTGAACGCCTTGGAATAACCATAAAGGGGTTTGAGATACCGCATACTCAGGTTCTTGATGATGGACGAAAGTATCCAAGTACCACTTACGCGTATGAGATTGAATACAATGAAAAACGAGTGATCTATGCCCCAGACCTAGGAAGACTAGACAAATGGTTGCTAGAACGCTTAGAAGGCGTAGATGTATTCCTTATGGACGCAACTTTCTGGTGGGATAACGAACTTGAACGCATCAGTGGGATACCTGTCACAAGCTACCAGTTGGGACACGTGCCACAAGAGGAAGCTGTGAATATTCTAAAAGACGCGGATATTGGGCGGGTTATCTATACTCACTTTAACCACACAAACCCAGCCGTAGATCCAACTAGTGTACAGCGAAAAATTGTGGAAAACATGGGTCAAGAAATCGCCCATGATGGAATGAAGATAAGCCTCTAGTAGGTTCGGCTTACATAAGCCACGTACTTGGCTTCTTCCTTACAAATGATACAGTTGCCGGTTGGTTTTTCCTCGATATCCCATCTGGTGCCTCTGATCTCGCCGCTAACCATGTCCTTGAGGTTGAAGGCGCAATCTGGGTCTCCACACCAGTTTATCCTGACGATCATACGGCTGTCCATGTATGTCTTCAACTGATCCAAGTCGTATGCGTCGGCGATGAGGTTATCCAGTGTCTTCTTGTCTTTTGCTTTGAGGTTTTCAAAGATAGACTCAAAGAGACCTTGGATGGTGGGTATCAACTCTGACTCATCTATCTGGATCTTCTCAAAGGTATCTCGTCGGACCAGTGTAACCTTGTTGTTCTGGGCTTCCCTTGGACCAACCTCGATCCTAATAGGCGTACCGTACATTTCCCATGTGAAGTACTTGTCACCGGGGTTGAACCTGTTATCATCATCAAGTTTGACCCTTATGCCCGCTGCTTTGATCTCGTCAAATAGCTTTTTCGAGTAATTCAGTGCAATCTCTTCCTTGCCTTTGAAGAAGATGGGTATGATAACCACCTGAATTGGGGCAACTATTGGAGGTAACACCAAGCCGTGATCATCGCCATGATGCGCGATAGTAGCAGCAAGAGTACGTCCAAAACCCATACCATAGCAAGTATTAGTTGCGGTTGCTTGCTCGCCATCAGCATCCTCATAGGTCAAGTCAAATGCCTTAGCAAAGTTATGCCCAAGCTGGTGAACAGTACCAATCTGGTTTACCTTACCATCAGGGTTCCAAGTATCAAACGCGACGCTATAGTCTGCTCCTGCAAACTTGTCAAACTCAGGGCGCTTCATCATTATGTATGACAGCCCTAAGCGGTCGTAGACGCTTCTGTAAGCCTCAATGGCTGCCCTTACCTCTGCCTCTGCGTCATCGTAGTCAACGTGGGCTGTGTGTCCCTCGTTCCACAGGAACTCTCTGCCCCTGTAGAGGGGTCTGGTTGCCTTGGTCTCGTACCTGTAGACGTTACATGTCTGATGCATCCGTAGAGGTAGGTCTTGGTGGCTACGCATCCAAAGTTTGAACATTGGATAGATGGCGGTCTCGCTTGTTGGACGCAGTATCAATCTGCGTTCTAGTTCGTTATTGCCTGCGTGGGTTATCCAGAATACCTCTCCACTGAAGCCCTCTATGTGGTCCTCTTCTTTTTGGAAGGAGTCTTCGGGTATGACGACCGGGAACTGCATCGGCTCATTGCCGTTCTCCTCCAGTTTCTCTTCAAGCATTCCAATGATGCGTTTTGCAATGCTCATACCCCATCCTGTGTAGACGCTGAATCCTTTCACGGGGTATCTGTCATCAACTATTTTCGCCTCAAGCAGCACGTTATCGTACCACTCGCTAAAGTTGTCTTTGGCGATTAGTTCTTTTTTCGTAGAGGACTTGTTCCCAGTCATTTTCTTTTCCTCTTGCCACTGTGAATGTAGGCGGGTTTTAAAAAGGTAAGGATAAACTAGCGTGAAATAGTATCCGCAAAGACTATAGGGAGAGTCCCCACAGTATATTCCATGCCCAAGGTAGACACAGACGAGATAATAGCCATGGAAGACACCCACATCACAGTCCGAGGCTACAGACGAAGAACAACCATCCCCTCAGGAATATTCAGGTTCCTCGAACTGGAAGACGGGGATGTAATCCGCTGGATAGCAACCAAAGATGGAACAGTGTTTGTGTCTAAACTAGAAAAATAAAGAAATTTAGAGATATGGGAAACTTTCTAGAACCCCAATTGTATACTGTATGTATCCAAGTGCAGTTGCAGAGTCCATTGGGTCATTGTGACCAGTTAACACATAATCGTAACCACCAACGATTTCAAGCAAACCATTCAGAGTAGCTAACTGTGTATCATATAGATCGTATTCAGGCACTGAGTTCTGATAATTCTGAACAGCAGTAATCATTGTAACCATGTCTGTGATGTCAAGGTTATAGGGATCATCGGGCATTGGTAGAATAGTATCGGCTGAAAACAGGTACCTTGTGTGGCCATGCCTATACTGTATTGCTACTTGTCCCATGGTGTGACCTGCGTCAGGTAAGATCTCAAACCTTGGGTATAGCTCGCTTTCTTCATAGGAGTAATCCGGCATATAACCTTCATATGTGAAATCAGGTGGCAGAAGTTCACTGAAAGGATTTGCACCCGCCAATATTAAACCCATTTCAGAAGCAGGAGCATATACAGGAATACCTATTGACTTGAAGTATTGGCCTCCTCCAGCATGATCAGAGTGATAGTGTGTGAGGTAAACAGCCAGTATTGGTTTATTGAACGCCGCTGTGACACTCTTGTAGAGCTCAGATGCAAGATCATCATCACCGCTATCAATCAAGATAACGCCGTTACCAACATCCACACCATATACATTAACAGTATAGTAAGCCCCTTCAGGTAGAGACATTCCACCCCACTCCGTAAAACTTAGAGTAAGCTGTTCTTCAAACCGAATCACTTTTTTAGTAATATGATAAGCGGGAATAGCACCAGGTTTATCATATTTCTTGGCTGAAGCTGAAAGTACTGGTGTGCTTAGCAGTGAAACTATGATTATTGTAAGCATTAATTTTGTGTATATTCTTTTTTGCATTTTTCTCATAAAAATCTGATTGATCATGAGCTTATAACGTTTTTTTATATATGGATACATAGACATAAAACTATTCATTAGATATATAGAGAAAATATATAGTGTTAATCCTTTCAAAAATTAGTTTAAACTCTACGACGTGATAAAAGTGATTATTAAAAATCAAAATTTATCCTTATATATAGAATATATAATACAATCAATATAATGTTATAAACTAATATAACCTAACTCCTTAGTTTTTTAGCGAGTTTCAAGATAAAAACAATTAATATCATCAAACAATCATCAATCTATCCTTAGAAAAAGAAACAAGAATAAAAATAGAGATAAAAATCAATTAAACCAAGACAGATTCCATGTTAAAGACTTGGAATCCCTTGTTGGTTATAACGTATCTTCTTGGCTGATCATCAAAATCAATGCCACGCATCTTATCGATGCGAATTGTCTTAATCATAGTGTAATCAAGCAAGTCTTTCTTCAACAAGAAAACCCCATCAGCGAGGAACTGCTCCATATAGAAGTCACCAGCATTAGGTATGCCCTCAGATGTGATTACAGCTGTACAGCCAAGGTTTCTAATGGTATCAAATAGCTGCCCAATTAGGTACCGTTTCTTGCCTGATCTGGACTCATGGACAAGAATACTGGTAACAGGGTCGATTATGATGTGTTTTGCTCCGATTCTTTTGACGGCGGTCTCTATCTCGTTCTCTATACTGAACTGGATCTTGCCTTTTCTGCGGTCTATAGGCTCAACAATGCCTTTACTGTGGGGCACCATATAGATGTCCAAGGCCTCTATAGCATCATTCTTCTCAGCCTCCGCGAGGTCCCAGCCAAACGCAGTGGCGTTTTTTGTCTTTTTATCCATGGATTCTTCAAGCGAGACATATACAACGGGTTCGTCTCTGCTTACTGCTTTCATCATGTATTGAAGGGTCATGATTGTTTTGCCTGAGCCTGGTCCTCCGCAGAGAAGTATGATGCTTTTTTCAGGTATTCCGCCTCCAAGCATCTCATCTAGTCCTTGTATTCCGGTTTCCACACGCGCTACCTTGTATTCTTCCATTTTTATTCACCGCCGGGTGGATGCTTCAAGACGACGACGCATCATACAGAATCTTGTTGTCGTTGACCCTCAGTTTCTCACCCATGAGGATATTATTCTAAAATATTCTCTCTTTTGTATATAGCTGTTTGTCTTGGAATAATCTTGTTTAAGGCTTAAATCCGGCAATAACGGAGAAGAGTTATGGCGGATCCCAACGGTGAAAGATTCTACACACGCAAACAATTGACAGAGATCGCCGCAGACATAGAGAAAGCAGTCACCATACCAGTAAACACAGCAATCGAGGCTGAGCACCGCGTATTTGATCTCTCAGAAGTCGAAAAAATATTAAGAGCCGCAAACAGAGTAGCTGTACAGGACTGTGGATGCAAGACAGAGCATAATAATTGTGATGCCCCCCGTGATGTCTGTCTGAGTCTGGATGAGGAAGTTGAATACTCATTAGAGCACTCTAACGGTAGAGAGATAACCGTAGAGGCGGCTCTTGATGTGTTAAAACGGAGCCACGAGGCGGGTTTGGTCCATATGGCTTACGTGATGAAAGGAAAGGACAAACCCGGATTACTCTGTAGCTGTTGCAGTTGCTGCTGTCATACATTGGGTGGATTACTACGGTATGGTATTCATGCAGAGGTTCTTACATCAAAACTGGTTGCCATGGATAACGCTACGAGATGTGATGACTGCGGTGACTGTGCCCCTCGTTGCGTCTTCCAAGCACGCATTATGGTGGATGATAAGCTTGTTTTTGACCTTGAGAAGTGTTTTGGATGTGGTCTCTGTGCATCAGTTTGTCCTCAAGACGCGATAAAGATGGTACCACGTGATAATCAATGATTCAAGATGTTAAACACCTGATACTGGAGCATTTGAATAGGAGACCCATGGCTAGGGCACAGGACATATACAAGCTGCTCTTTCAGGGAGTATTCGGTGTCGCACATATTGTATCAGATAGAGCATGGGATATTCTAGTCGAGGAAGCTGGAAGAATCAACCTACAAGACCACGCTAAAGACCCGTTAATAGAGTCTGTCTCACCTGATGACTCGATGGTTCGGGTGAATCTCCGTCAATACATTAACAGTGGAGGATACTTGGAGACCTTGTACCGGGTTATGAGGAAATCTGCTGAACATAAGGGTGATGAACAGGTTTTCCTAGATTATTGGAGCCAGTACAAGAATATGGTAGCTGAGGGCTTGGTTTCTGGGGCTCAAGTTGAGATAGATGAGCTGGATAAACTGATCAGACATGAGGGTGTTAAGCCTAGACACCATACTGAGCCATATAGACAGGCATACTATCCTGCGTACCGCGTGGTAAAGATGGAAACCTATTACGAATACGTTGGCTCCATTGGTTAGTGTTAAAAACTGTTCAAACAGATTGTATTAGATTAGAATGGTTGAAGCTAAAAAGACAGCAATCAACTGGGTTGAAGAGAACAAAGACAGAATCATAGAGATCAGCGACGAGATATGGGACTACGCTGAACTAGGGTTCAAGGAGTTTAAATCAGCGAAACTGCTCGCAGATGAGCTAAAAAAACATGGATTCAAGGTAGAAGAGGGCGTCGGGGATATGCCGACAGCCTTCGTGGGAACATGGGGTACCGGTAAACCAGTCATAGGAGTGATGGGTGAATATGATGCGTTACCGGGACTAAGCCAGAAAAAACAGCCCACACAGGAGCCACTCGTACCCGGAGCCCCGGGTCAGGGTTGTGGACACAATATACATGGAGCATCAGGTCTAGCAGGAGCCATAGCCATACGATACGCCATGGAGAAACACAACCTCAAGGGTACTGTGAAGTTTTTTGGTACACCGGCAGAGGAGAGCGGAAGCGGGAAGGTCTGGATGGTAAGGGCTGGGGTGTTTGATGGTGTAGAAGCCGTGCTGAGTCATCACCCAGGCGGCGCTAACGTCGCTGGTCTAAGCAGTAGTCTGGCTAATAATAGCGTAAAGTTCCACTACAGAGGAAAAACTGCTCACGCAGCTGGGAGTCCAGAGCATGGAAGAAGCGCTCTAGACGCCATCGAGTTGATGAACGTAGGCGTCAACTTCCTCAGGGAGCACATCATTGAGGACGCCCGTATCCACTACGTGATAGAAGAGGGAGGTGGACAGCCGAACGTTGTGCCTGATTATGCTCGTAGCTGGTATCTTGTGCGTGCGCCTGAGCGTGATCAGGTTGACCACATATACAAGCGGGTATTGAAGATAGCTGAAGGTGCGGCTATGATGACCGAGACCGAGCTTGAGGTGGAGTTCATCAAGGCCATCTATAACAAGATACCTAGCAAGGTGCTTAGCGAGGTAGTTACCAAGAACATGCGTGAGATCGGGTCACCCGAGTACACCAAGGAAGAGCTAGAGTGGGCGAAGAAACTCACAAGCACAGTAAGCCGTGAGGCCAAGACCGATATGCTGCGAAAGAGCAAACGCCCCGGATGGAAAAAGTTCATCGATGTGGTTATGGACACCACCGTGCCTGATCCATGGAATGAGGGAGAGGTAGGTGCAGGAAGTACAGACGTTAGCGATGTGAGCTGGAAAGCACCTACAATGGAGTTCAGCACAGCTACGTGGCCACTTGGTACACCAGGTCATAGCTGGATGAACGTGGCAGGAGGCGCCTACAGCATTGGGCACAAGAGCTTGATCTTTGCGTCCAAGGTTATCGCTGCGAGCGGCTTGGATATGTTGATGCATGAGAAGCTACGGGAGGCTGCGTGGAAGGAGCATGGTGAGCGTACTCTGGGTAAAGAGTATAAGACGCCTATTCCCTCGGATATGAAGCCGCCGATTGATATGTGGGATAAATAAGAGGTTAAAGGGTTAGGGTCTCACCGGGCTTCATCAAGATGACTTCGGTGTCACAGCCCTTTTCAACCATTTTTTTGTATTCGCTTGGATCGGTGTCCCAGATGTGCATGGGTACAGCCTTCTTTGGGTTTACCGCTATTGTTGCTTCTGCTGCCTCTGGGTTGTCCATGGTGTAGGTTCCGCCGCTGGGTACAAGCATTAAATCGATGTCTGATAGTTCTTTCATCTCCTCGATGAAGTCAGTGTCCCCTGTATGGTAGACCGTCTTCCCTTCTGCTGTAACTAGGTAACCGACTCCGATTCCTTTGGGGTGGAATGGGTTTCCCGGGCTTCTGAAACGTTTAAAGTTGTATGCCTCGACTGCCTCGATGAGAACATCATCAATCTTGGTAGCGTCACCGGGCTTTAGTGTGATTACTTCTGTGCCTAGTTTTTCGCCGCACTCCTTGGTAGCGATAATCTCTGTGCCCTCTTTCTTGATGAGTTCTACTTTATCTGGTTTGCAGTGGTCGTCATGATGGTGAGTGCATAGCACCAGGTCTGCTTTTTCATCGTACTCGCCCTCATAGGGGTCTATGTATATTGTTTTGTCGCCTGTTTTTATACGCCATGATGCGTGTCCAAGCCATTTGATCTCCAAAATCTATTCACCAAGGAAGATGTGTGATGCTGGGTTTATGATTCTTTCCTAGACCGCGTCATGGACTCGGTCATGGTGAGGTATGCTAATCCAGCGAATAGTCTTAAGGCGCTGCTGATGAAGAGACCCTGATTCAGTCCTGCCATGCCGTTGAAGAATGTGTCCACCACTGTGCCTCCTAGGTTGCTTCCTATGAAGCTGGCTACTCCGAATGCTGCTGTGCTGCTTGCTAGGTATGTTGCTCGTAGGTCTCCGGGTGCTAGGTCTATGACGTATGTTGATTCGCTGCTTTGCCATGCTGCCATTCCTACGCCTAGGAATAGTTCGGCTATGGCTATGTGCCACCACTGGGTTGCTAGGGCGTATGCGACGGGGGCGACGCTCATCATTACCCTGCTGAATACGACTATTGGTCTTCTGCCGATGCGGTCCATGAATGTTCCCATTCTTCGCTGGGTGAGCACGTTCATGAAGGCGCTTACTAGGCTGAAGGTGCTTATCTGCCATACTTTCATCTTGAGTCTGTTTGTGATGACCAGTGGGAATAGTGGCCACGCGAAGCTCATGGCTATGCCGTAGATGAAGTTGAGGGTGAGGTATTTTCTGAGCCGGGGGTCGGATACTAGTCTGTTTAGTTCTAGGCTTTTGTGTTCGCCTCTTGGCGGTTTTTCTGTGGTGAAGAGCACCATTACTCCGCTGATGAGGCTGGTGGCTGATGCTAGGATGAATACTGTTCTGTAGCTAGCTAAGATGGTGTCGCCTTGCTGGTTTATGGTCATGAGTAGAGCTATGATCATGGCGAAGAAGCTGCCTAGTTGGCTGATGCTGTTGATGGCGCCGATGATCTTGCCTCTTGTGGCGTTTGTGGTGTAGTCGCCGAGGAGGCTGTTCCATGTGGGTAGGCTCATGCTGTTGAAGAAGCTGCTTAAGATCACGAGCCAGATCAATGAGTTTGGTTGATCGAGGAAGAGTAGGCCTGCGATGGCTAAGGAGTTCAGTATTCTGCCTGTGGCTACGAATTTCTTCTTTCCGTATTTGTCGGCGAGGCGTCCGAATACTATTTGGAATAGGTTTGTGCTGAGGCTTTTTGTGCCTTGGAGGAAGCCCATTTGGTGTACTGTGGCGCCTGCGGCTGCGACGAGGAGGTTGTTGAATCTGTTGTTGAGGCTGTCGCTGAACATTTGGGCGAAGCCTGTTGCCATGAGTATTTTGTTTGTCTGTAGGGGGGTTTCCTCGTCGCTCATTTTCGCTGGTTATCGCCTTGAGGTGTATAAACGTATCTGAAGGTTAGGGTGGGGTGGGGGGTGTGTTTGTTTGTTGGTTTGTTTATGAGGAGAGTGTTGTGTGTCTGAGGGCTAGGGTCTTGTCTCTGGGACTGTCATATAGGCTAGACCCAGAATTAATCTGAGGATTCCCGCTGCGATGAGTCCGGTTTGTACGGCGGCGAGTTCTCCCCCTAGGATGTTTTGTACTATTTGTCCTCCTAGGTTGCTGCCGATGAATGTGGCTACTCCTATGGCTGCCATGCTTGACGCTAGGTATGTGGCTCTGAGGCGTTGGGGTGCGATGTCGATGATGTATGTGCTTTGGCTGCTGAGCCATGAGGCTATTCCTAGGCCGCTTAGTGCTTCTACGAATGCGATGTGGGTCCAGTGTGTGGCGAATGGGTAGATTAGGCAGCTTCCG
>JAHLLU010000005.1 GCA_020444005.1 archaeon | reverse complement strand
CTTGATGACTCAGTGAACATTCCACAGATGTTAAACCAAGGGAAAACCAAGCTAAAACCCGGCATAAAATCAGCTGGGAACACAGCCGCCTGCTCAACGCCAATAATCCCTTCAGACTCCATACGGATCGCCATCTGAGCACCATAATGCTTCTGCTCGACCCATACAAGGGGATCAGCCACCTCGTTCACAGGGTTACTATTGGGTGGGATGAAGAACCTTGAACCATAGAAACCCATCTGGTGGATATCAAGATAGGCTTGAGGGAACCACTCTTTCAGTATAATCTTATTCATTATCTGGGTCTCTACCTGTGTAAGAGTCAAAGCATCCCGGTTGTTATCATGTCCAACATACTTGTGGTACAGCCAAGGCATACCACCACCCTCAAACTCAGTACCCAGATACTCATTATACCAGTCAACAGTCATAATCTGACCATCAGGATTAGCACAAGGGAACAAAACCAATACTACATTATCCCTGATACGCTGCTCCAATGGCTCTTCAGAGGTCAATAGATTATACGTAAAGTCGCTTACCATCTGTGTACCCCCTACCTCACTGGCGTGAATACTCATGGTCATAGCGACCACTGATTTACCTTCCTTGATGATACGCTCTACCTCTGATTCAGTCAAGTCCTCGGGGTGACTAATACTCCAAGTATCATGCTTAATCTGATCCAGATTAACAAGATTCTCCTTAGAAGAAACATAAGCCACAAGCATAGGGTTACCCATAGTGGTTTTACCCGCCTCAAAGACCTTGATCCGGTCAGAAGCCTTGTCCAGCTTCCATAAATACTCCACAACCTTGTCCCAACGGACAAGTTTTCTATCTGTACCCGGTTTGAATCCATAGAACTCCTCCGGTGTCACTATTTTAGTCATTAAGCAGAAACTACACAGACATATTATATAAGACCAGACATAGGCTTCACAAATCTATCAAAAATACCTAGATTTAATCGATTTTTCTATATTTAAACAGTTTATATACATGAACAAAGAAATACAATAGGAAAGACATGAAATTTGTCCAGTTAAAAACCATACGAGACTTAGTCATGCTTGTCGCAAGCTCGCCTGCAACAAACGTCATTCAGCACCTCGAGAACCATGGGCACATCTACTTCGTCATCGGAGGTACATTCAGTGAGGTATTCATGTACCTCGTCAAACATGACGAGCCGCTAGAGGGAAACTTCATCACATATAACAGCTATAGCGGAGAAATAGGCGTCAGCGAAAAGGTATCCACAGAACCCAATATGAATAGCTTCCCAGTAATTGAGATCAAAAAACAAGATTTGATCACCGAGGAGACCCTCGAGGCTCTCAAGAAACTTTAGCTGGACCAATAATCAGGGGAAGATATAATGGACTTTGAAGACGACATGGAGCTCGACTTCGATGATGAGGAACTCGAACACAACGAGATAGAACAAGACTTAGGCATAAACATCGAAAACGTCGTCGCATCAGCAAGTCTCGATCAAACAATAGACTTACTCTCAATAATGAAAGTATTCCGTAACGTAGAATACCGACCAAAACAATTCCCCGGTCTAGTATACAGGCTCAAAAAACCAAAAACAGCCACCCTCATATTTGGCTCAGGAAAAATGGTCTGTACAGGAGCAAAAAGCGAAAAAATGGCGAAAAGAGCCGTCAATAAAGTAGTGCGTGAACTCAAAAACGGTGGAATAATCATATTAGGTAAACCCACGATAACAATACAAAACATAGTAGCCTCAGCAAACCTACACGGAAAGATAGACTTAGAAACCGCCGCTGACATTATGGACAACGTAATGTATGAACCTGAGCAGTTCCCGGGTCTTATCTACAGGATGGGGGACCCTAAGGTAGTAATGCTACTATTCGCATCAGGAAAACTCGTATGCACAGGTGCAAAATACGAAGAAATAGTCAAGGAAGCAGTTGAAAAACTACATGAGATACTCCAAGACTATGACTTAATCTATTACGATTAGAGGTCTACAAAATGCCTTCAAAAGATACAACAGAACAGAAAGCCCTCAAACTAGTATTTGAGGCAGGAGAAGAAGGACTACTCCAGTCCGATCTATGGAAACTCTTGGAAGTAAGCAGCAGAGAGGGAAGCAGACTCGCCAAGAAATTCGAGGAAAAGGGTAAGGTAGTACGCGAAAAGGTGCTGAACGATGGAAGATGGACCTATAAACTCTTTTTTAAGAAAGAGCCTGTAACCCTAGAATCAGTCGAAGGGTGCCCATGTCTCATCTGTCCAGAGGTGGACAAATGCTTCCGTGGAGGAAGCATAGACCCAAATGTATGTCTATTTTTGACTTCTTGGATTGATCCACGACTCGAAACTATACAGGTAGAAGCGCGAGACGAAGACCTTGGATGATAACATCAAAGAGATACTCAGATATGGGGTAACATTCGTTGCCTTAATCGCTCTTTTTTACGGAGGATCATACGTCCTAAGCAATACATTAGGCACATCAAAACCAATGATGGTCGTAATCAGTCAGAGCATGGTACCCACCCTCGGAGTAGGCGACTTTATCGTCATAGAAGCCATAGAAGACTTTGATAATGTAAACATAGGAAACCCCCCATACGGTGATATTCTGGTTTTTCTACGACCCGGATTTAGCGACGAATACATTGTGCATAGGGCGATTGACGGTTATGAAACAGATGATGGCTGGATCTATCAGACCAAAGGAGACCACAACGCTTTCCCAGATGGATTTCAGGTAACTGAAGACCTTGTAGAGGGAAGAGTGATCAATAGAATTCCCATAGTAGGTTACTTCAGTCTCTTCATCAAAACAATGAAAGGCTTCGGACTAGTACTCGGATTAATGGCCGTTTCCTTCTTCTACGACAATATACTACCCAAAAAAGAAAACAGAGAAGAGAACGGACGATTCAACTACCTAGCCATAGCGCCTTTCATAGTTGCACCAGCGATAATACTGAAAATATGGGTCCAACCATCAAGCCACCAAATACTAGAACAAATAGCCATAATCACGTGGTATCTAGGATGCCTAGCACTACCCCTAGCAACAGACGATGACGATATGGGACTAATGTTCTGGCTATACCACCTAGTATTATTGATGTTGCCTATTGCTTGTGATCTTGTCTGGTGGACAACAGGGATCACCCCCAGTATGTGGTGGATGATACAAGGAAGCACTGTGCCCATCTCATGGCTATTGATGGAAGAAACCGCTTCATTCCAAAAAGCATTCAGCCACATAATTATCTGGATAGGCCCCGGTATACTCCTATTCCTTGGTTTATTATACGCAAAACGAAGCAACGTTAAACCAGTAAAAAACCTAAGTGATAAAATTCGGGGTATTAACTCATAATTTATTAGAAAATAGAAAAGATTGGGTAAGAGGTTAATCTTACTCAAGTGTCATTATGGTACTGTAGACCGCTGGTAGTTGACGCTCGATTGTCAAGACTGCTCCCGCTGATGGTCTTAGCTCGATCCTGAACTCTTCGTATGGGTGAGCATACACATCATCCTGTGATGCTGGAGTTGGGTCAACCATTGTGTCATAGGCTAATTCAGTGAAGTTTACAGATACCTTGAACTTTTCACCTGTCTCACAAAGACTGTCACCGTCGTCGTTGACGCCGAGGATGGTCATGCAAGTGCCGTTGGTGTCATAGATCTCGCCGTGGCATCTTGCGTTTGTGTAAGTGGCTACTAGTTTGCTATCGTCTAGGTCTACTGGCTCGTGACCTTGGCTGAGCTTGATGTAGAAGGTCAGCTGTACTAGGTCAATGTTTGCCTGGTCTCCACCTGTGTCGTTGAATTGTCCGATGACTCCGCTGTCAACAAGTAGCGCACTGCTTGCTTCGCTCATTCCAGATGAGATGACTGACTGTGCCTTCTCGGCTGTCAGGAATCCCATGTTAAGAACTACGAACGCGAATGCAGCTGCAGTTATTACGAATGCTACTAGTATAATTGCAGTTTCGAGTCCGGTCATACCGCTTCTTTTGGTTAGTTTCATTTTGTTTTCTCCTCCCCGCTTTGGGGTACGAGCAAAACGTCTCGAATGCGCTATTTAGCGAAATGTCTGCACCAAGCATCTACATACTATAATTAGGCTCTGTTCTCGGTAAAGATTTAAGGCCCCTAAGTGTGCATATTCGTTGAACTAATGTGAAGAATGTCAAAATCGTTTCATATGGTATCGGAGTAATCGGTATACGGCTCGCTACTTACCTACTAAGTAAGGAAGGTATCGAGATTGTTGGAGCCATCGATATTAACCCAGCTATAGTGGGTAAAGACTTGGGCGAAGTATTGGGCAAGGAAAAGATCGGTGTCATCATCAGCGATGACGTGGATAAGGTTCTCAGTGAGACCAAGCCAGATATCGTCTGCCATACCACTATGAGCTATCTACGCCAGACCTACGACCAGTTCGCAGGCATCCTCAAGCATGGTGTAAACATCATAAGCACATGTGAGGAGCTAGGTTATCCCTATGTCGAGAAGGAAGCCACTGAGTTAGCTAAGAAGCTAGACAAACTAGCAAAGGAGAAAGGCGCAACCATGCTAGGAACAGGCATTAACCCCGGTTTCCTCATGGACACCTTGCCAATATTCCTCTCAGGACCATGTGAGCAAGTAGAATCAATGTATATCGCTCGTCAAATGGACGCAGCTACACGCCGTATCCCCTTCCAGAAGAAGATAGGTGCAGGTATGTCTGTCGCGGAGTACCGTGATGCTATTGATAACCATAAGATCACTGGGCACGTTGGCTTAGAGCAGAGCATGCAGATGATCGCTGATGCACTAGGATGGACACTTGACGAGATCAAGGTAGATATGCCAGAACCAGTTACCTTTGACCATGAGGTCAAGAGTGATGCTATCAAGGTCCCAGCAGGTTATGCAGCTGGTGGTAAACAGATGGCTTACGGTATAAGTGGAGGCAAGACCCTCATCACCATGGATTTCAAGGCATATATTGGAGCAGATGAAGAGTTTGATAGTGTGAGCATCAAGGGTGTTCCACCAATCAATAACAAGATCACTCCCTGTGTCCACGGTGACCACGGCACAATTGCCATGACCACCAACATGATTCCACACGTTATCAACGCTGAGCCAGGTTTGAAGACCATGGCAGAGCTACCTCCACCACACGCTACACCAAGCCACTTCGGTAAATACGTGAAATAAACCCATTATTTGTGATCCGCGAGGGTCACTTCTTCTTTATTAAACTCGATATGTTTTAGCCAGTACTCATCATTTCGTACCGGGTAATCAGTGAGCATATGTGTTCCTCGACTTTCAGTACGGATACTAGCTGCATAGGCTACTAGTCTAGCTACACATGCCAAGTTTCGAGCCTCAATGTTTTGTACAGTAATATTTTCTTCTATTTGTTCTTGTGTTTCGGTGTATATTTGGTCGAGTTCTTCTCTTGCGTAATGAATGTCCCATATGTTTCTATTTATCCCCACATGCTTCCACATGATATTCTGTAGATTTTTCTTGCAATCATTGGTTTTTTGTGTGGCTGAAATCTTTCCCATCGATATTTTTTCAGGGAAATTACCTCTGTCGTTTATTTTACTTACAGCCATGTCCGAGAAAACCAGACATTCAAGTAATGAGTTGCTTGCCATCCGGTTTGCTCCATGAACTCCTGTACAAGCGGATTCCCCAATGACTAATAATCCAGATATGTTTGTTTCACCGTACTCGTTTGTTTTGACGCCGCCGCAGAAGTAGTGTGCAGCGGGTGAGACTGGTATCAGGTCTTCATCCATCTTGATTCCTCTTTCAAGACAAGCAGTGTAGATTCCAGCGAAACGTGTGCTTAGAAACTCTTTCCCCTGGCCTCTGATATCGATGTAGACTGGGCCTTTTTTCTGTTCTTCGACGATGGCTCTTGAGACCACGTCTCTAGGCGCGAGATCGAGCATTGGGTGGTATCTGGTCATGAAGGCCTCTTTCTCAGAGTTTACCAGTACTCCACCTTCACCACGTACTGCTTCGCTGATTAGGAAGTATGGGCTTTCTCCATGGTCGAGTATTGAAGGGTGGAATTGAACGAATTCTAGGTCTCGGAGTATTGCACCTGCGCGCCAAGCCATTGCTACTCCGTCGCAAGTAGCTACAAGAGGGTTTGATGTCTTAGAATACAGTTGACCTGAGCCACCGGTAGCGAGAACAACTGTATCCGCGTAGAACTCAATTATCTCAGATGTATTGTTATCCAGTGCCTTGATTCCCACGCATTTATCCTCACTTGTAATCAAGTCAATGGCTGTAGTTTCCTCGTAGATTGTGATGTTCTCCTTGGTTTTTGTGTTCTCAACGAGTTGTTTTTGCACCTCAAAGCCAGTAATATCTCCCGCATGTACTACGCGGCGGCTACTGTGCCCGCCCTCACGAGTCAAGTCAAGCATGCCGTTATGTTTTGAGAAATCTACTCCTTGCTCCATAAGCCAGTTTATCTGCTTTGGGCCGTGGCGCACAAGAATTTCAACTGTTTTCCGATTTGAGAGTCCTTGTCCTACCTTCAAAGTATCATTGATGTGCTTCTCATACGTGTCTGGGGGACGCATTACCGCTGCGATTCCTCCCTGCGCTAGACTGCTATTAGAGTCCATTAGTTTGCATTTTGTGATTAAGGAAACTCTTGTCTTCTCAGCTGCCCTAAGCGCAAAACCAAGCCCTGCAAGACCTCCACCCACTACTAGAAAGCTACCCGTCTCATCTCACCAGATATAATTTTGTGTGAAAATGTACAGGTATACAATAAATGTTTAGGTAATAAAAAATTAGTAGACGGTTTTTCTGAGAGTCACACCAGAGCGATCCCCAGTGAAGACGCCATCAGAGATAGTGACCGAACCATTCACAATAACATAGGGTATACCTGCTGGGAAGCTATGAGGCTCCTTGTATGTAGCAAGTTCAGCCACGGTCTCTGGGTTGAAAACGGTGATATCAGCCCACATGCCCGGTCTGAGTAAACCTCTATCCAATAATCCAAAGCGTTGAGCTGGGAAACTTGTCATTTTACGTACCGCTGTCTCCCATGTTATTAGCTGCTCTTCACGGACGTATTTTCCTAAGACTTTGGGGTATGTGCCGTAGTGTCTTGGGTGTGGTTTTCCTTTGCAGAATGGACCTTCGACATTACAACATCCAGCATCTGTTCCCACCATGTGGAGTGGGTGTTTCATGATGCGTTTTACGTCGTCCTCGTGACCATAGAAGATAACCATTCCAGGTGCTCCTTCTTCCTCCAATAGAAGTTCATAGAGTGCTGTGAACTCATCTTTGGCTCCACGATGTTTCTTGATTTCCACCATGTTCATACCCTCTACAGGCTTGTTCTCATCAGTGATTACTGATGTCACGTAGACGTTTTCCCAACCAAGGCTACCTGCGAAGTTCTCCCATCCTTCGATTCCTTCCTTGATCTCTTTCTCCATACGTGCTCTAAGCTCTGGGTCTCTGAGTCTTTCTAGTGCTTTTTCTCGTCCACCATCGTGTACCCATGGAGGTAGTAGCGTCATGAGGCTGGTTGATCCAGCTTTGTATGGATACTGATCCACTGTAACATCAAGTCCTTTGCTTCTTGCCTCCATGAACATCTGGAGTGTTTTCTCGCTGCTTCCCCAGAGGTCTTTGATGGCGACTTTGTGGTGACTTATTTGAACTGGGATGTTTGCTTTGAATCCTATCTCGAGTGCTTCTTCAAGTGCCGTAATCAGTGTCGCGCCTTCTCCTCTAATATGGCTATCATAGATTCCTCCATATTTGGCGGCGACTTTTGCACACTCGATAATCTCATCTGTCTTAGCGTAAATTCCAGGTGGATAGATTAGCCCTGTACTTAGACCAAAAGCACCTGATTGCATCGCCTCTGCAACATAATCTCTCATCTTATCTAGCTCAGCACTTGTAGGAGCTCTTGCCTCGAATCCCATGGCTGCAGCTCTTACTGCTCCGTGTCCTACCATGTGGGCTACGTTTGCTCCGACGTGTTCTTTTTCCTCTTCTTTGAGGTATTCGTTGAAGCTTGACCAGGTTAGTTTGAGTTCATAGCCTTCTGGTGTATCGTCATCGAAGTTTTTCTGCATATTTGCTCTGCTGAGTTCGCTTAGGGGAGCTGGTGTACTTCCACATTGTCCAGCTACTACAGTGGTTATTCCTTGATGGGTTATGTTCTCCATGTCCCTATATAGCAAAGTATTGTAGTCAGCGTGACTGTGTGCGTCGATGAATCCTGGGGCAACGATATGTCCTGATGCGTCAATTGTTTTCTTGGCGTCTGGGTTACCCAATTTGCCTATTGCAGATATTTTGCCATCTTTTATTGCTACTTCTGCCTTGTACCATGGGTTTCCTGCACCGTCAATGATTTTTCCATTCTTGATTAAAATGTCATATTCCAAAATGGTTCACAGAGAATAGAACTAGCGTAAGAGATTTAATACTAATGATGAAGGATTATTTTTTTGCCCAGTTAGACCTAATGTTACTTGATTTTTCAGTAGCAGCTTGAACCGCGTTCATCAAAGCAGTACGAAGCTTACCATCCTCAATCTGGTAGATGCCTTCAATAGTTGTTCCTCCGGGTGTTGTAACCATCTCGGCTATCTCGCTGGGTGTAAGCACATCGTTCATGATTAGTTTAGCTGCGCCTAGTACTGATTGGGCTGATGCTACCTTGCTGAGATCTCGTGGGAGCCCTACTCTGAGCCCTGCATAGGTTAGTGCTTCTATTACTATTGCAACGAAGGCTGGCCCACTACCACTTAATCCTGTCACTGCATCCATGTATTTTTCCTCGATCTCCATGCATGTACCCATGGTACTCAGTAGGGTTTCTACTGTCGTCTTATCCTCTAGTAAAGTAGTTGAACCCATAGTGTATGCTGTGAAGGATTCTCCCACCATTGCAGCTATGTTCGGCATGGTTCTAACGTATCTTGCTTTGGGCATGATGGCTTCCAGTGATGCTATTGGAATTACCGCAGCTGTGGATATGACCAGTTTTCCCTCGATCTCTTCCTTGATTTCGTTTAAGACCTGTTCTATGTCATTTGGTTTCACACATATGAAGACAACTTCAGCTTCTCTTGCAGCTACTTGATTATTGTCAGAGATGTTTGCTCCTAGGTCGGCTAACGGTATGAGGGTCTCTAGGTTTCTCCTAGTGGCTATTACGCTCTCCGTTTTCTTTGATTTTATCAGGCATTTTACTATAGCGCCCCCTATGACTCCTGCTCCGATTACTGTTACCGTTCCGACCAAGGTTTTTCACATCTTCAACAGTTTTTGACAGCTTTAGGCTACTTAAATCTTGCATTCATAGGTAAAAAATAGGCAAATTATAGCCCATTTTTAACTAATTTAATATAGTTCTTAGAAAGCTTTTATGCAAGACATAATCTTGTGTGGGTGAGAATTATGGAAGACTTTGATGTCTCCACGTTCATAGAACAGCAGGCAAAGGCTATCCGTGAGTTCCTAGGCGACCAAAAAGCCATGGTAGCTGTAAGCGGAGGTGTGGATAGTACTGTATCAGCTGTAATTGCTCACAAGGCAATAGGAGATGATCTTGTCTGCGTATTTATTGATGATAACTTCATGCGTTTGGGTGAAGCGGAACAAGTGAAAAAGCTTCTAACAGAAGAACCGTTGAACCTTCCTTTGAGAATATTGAATGAGAGGCAGAGGTTCATGGAGGCGCTCAATGAATTAAGTGACGCTGAGGAGAAACGCAAAGCTTTCAGAGAGACCTTTTACCAGACTCTTCACGATGTAGCAGAAGAGGAAGGCTGTAATTATCTTATTCAAGGAACCATCAGGGCGGATATAGAAGAGACATCAGAAGGAATCAAGACACAACATAATATTCTCGAACAAATAGGCATTGATCCCAAAGAAAAATACGGGTTCCAAATAATTGAACCTCTAAAGACCCTTTACAAATATCAAGTAAGAGAAGTAGCAAGAAGCATACAGATACCCCCTGAACTCGCAGAACGTCAACCATTCCCGGGTCCCGGGCTCAGTATCAGAGTAGTTGGTAAACTTACAACCGAGAAACTAGATGAACTCAAAAAAGCTACTTTTATTGTAGAGGAGCAGCTTAACCCCCATAGTCCATCACAGTACTTTGCAGCGATATTCAGCGGTGAAGCCCCCAAAGAGCTTAAGGTTCTTCGTCGTGATGCGGCTGAGATTATCGAGTCTTCAGAAACATATGTTAAAGCTGGAGTTTTAGCGGAGAAGACAACTGGTATACGGAGTGGTAAGAGGGCTTATGGTACGGTTTTAACTATGGCTCTTGTTGATGACTCTGATCGTACTATTGACCCTGATTATGATCAACTGGTTCAGGTACGAAAATATGTCTTTGATAACTATCCTGAAGCCACTCGTTTATTCCTCTTGGTTGATAAACGTGATACCCCCGGGTTCATAGTGTCTATTAGGGCTGTAAAGACAAAGGATTTCTTAACAGCTACAGTGATGAGATTACCATGGACCACCTTACGTGAAGCAGCATCAAAGATATTCGATAGCTGTCCAAATGTGAGTAGAATCTATTATGATATTACTCCAAAGCCGCCAGCTACGATAGAATACGAGTAAAAAGATTGTTTAGGGGTTTATTCCCAGTTCCTTGAACTGGGCGAGCACTCCCTTCTTGGCGTAGATAAGGTCGTTACCTAGGGTCACCAAGTTATACTCCTTCTTCATTCTCTCTGGGATGCTTGATCCAGAAGCCTCATGTATTCCAGCTCCGATTCCAGCTGCTTTTGATGCATCATAGACGATGTCAATGGCTTTCTGAACATCAGGGTGACTCATGTTTCCAAGATGTCCATAGCTAGCGGAAAGATCAGCTGGTCCAATGTATGTTGCATCAATACCATCTACAGAACAGATATCTTCAATGCTTTCAACAGCCTTCTTGGACTCGATCTGAACAACCACCATGATTTCTTCATCGGCGGTCTTCAAGTAATCTGGGTCGAATAATGCTGCTCTTCTTGGTCCACAGCCTCGTAGACCATCAGGAGCGTATCTTGTGGCTTTAACAGCCATCTCTGCTTCCTCTTTGCTGTTTACCCATGGGACCAGTATGCCATGTGCTCCTATGTCAAGTGCTCGTTTGATAGCTACTAGATCGTTCCACCAAACTCTGACGATGGGTGTGGTTTTTGTCTCTGGCCGCATTGCCTGCATGAGTGTCTGTGCCATGATTGGGTCGAGTGGTGCGTGCTCTGTGTCGATTACGAAGTAGTCGAATCCAAGGCTTGACATCATCTCAGTCATTATTGGGCTTTCTACAGTGATCCATGTACCGTAGAGTTGTTCGTTTGCCTTGAGTCTGCGTTTTAGTTCATTCCTCATTTATTTCACCTAAAGTGACACATAACGGGGGACTGATATCTATATAGGGTTTCGTAGCTGATCAGATGCTCAAAACAATATTCTGTATGCCTTCAACCCACCTGAGATAACTATTCATTGAAGCCCGTAGTGCCGTCGTATCAGATGCGTAAGTAGTTATAATTAGATGTTCATCTTCGATGCTGATACTTGTCTTTGATCTCTCTGACGAGGGGCTTTCAGACTCAGGCTGTAAAGCTACATCAATAGCCTGCAATAGTTTCACATCAAGCTCAAGTTTGACCACTGAAACCACGTCAGCATCAACAGAATTCATAGTGCTGTAAAGAATAAGTAGGGTTTAAAAAAGGATTAGTTTTCGATACGTATCCGACGTGAGGCTTGACCGACCTTAGTCGATGGGGTGTATGCGCCGCCTGCGAACTTGTGTCCGCATTTTCTGCACTCCCAGAGTCCAACGCTTTCACGTTTTACGCTTGGGCTTGCACAGCTTGGGCACTTGTGATATGTGTGGAGGCTATTCATGATCCTACCGTATCGTTTACGGAGGGTTGCTCCGCCTCTGCCTCTTAGTCCAACGTTTTTACGCTTGTTCTTTGCCATTATTCACTCGCCACTGATTGTGACCTTATCTCTGCCGCCTTCTCCTCAGCGATATTTATGCATTTCTTTATTTCATCCACTGTGAAGCCGACTGGACCAGCTTTCTGCAGAGTAGTGACGTTGTTATTCTCGTCAAGTGTAACCGTTAGCCTTCCATCAGCTACTTCTTCCTCGTCCGCCGTAGCGTCTAGGATGAAGTGTTTACCAATCTTGTAGATTGTGATGGGTATTGGCTCGCAGCGTAGCTCAAGCTTTTGGGTCTTATCTGTCTCGGATACTTCGTTCTTCTTTGATACCTTGAAGACTGGAATCTCTGCTCCCTTCAGGGCAGCAAGTGCTCCTAATCCACAAGCATCAATGAGGTTTCCATCCCAGTTAAGCACATAGAGATCAACGAACACGATGTAGACCTTTTCACCTGATACCAAGCCTAGGTCTTCCATGTTAAGTATCTCAGCTGAACGTAGACCACGGTCAACGACACGTGCTAGCTCGATGGCTCCGTGTGGTGGTGGACCAGGTTCCCATGTCTGGTGAGCGACTGGAGTGTACTCTGCGTTGCACATGAGGACGCCCTCGTCTGGGGTGTCATCGAAAGGTGTGCCGAGTCCAGCCTTGACGCCTACTATGACGTGAGTCTTTCCCATCCTTACCTCTGCTGAGCCTTCTGATTTCTCTAGGAAGTTGGTACGTACTTCGATTTCTCTAAAGTCGTTTAGGCCTCTTCCATCCATTCTGGTGCCTGCTTCGAGAACTTCCTCGATCTTCTTCCGCTTGAGTCTGGATACTATGTTATTGCTCATTACTTGTCTTCCTCCTCTGATTCAGCTGGCTCTTCATCTTTTTCCTCGGATTCCTCAGCATCTTCTGCTGTATCCTCTTCGTCCATGCCGTATTTCTTCTTGAGTGCCTCACGCTGAACCTCGTAGACTTGTTTACATCCTTCGATAGCTAGCTCTACTGCTTCTACGGTTTCATCTGTTGTTAGGATTCCATCCATCTGGAGAAGTGTAACCTCTTCAAGCTTTGGCATATAGGCTACTGGAACATCTGCCTGTCCCTTCTTGTCCTCGTAGTCTCCGAGGTCTAGGACAATATGATCTTCCATCTTGCCTGCTGCGCATGATGCAACTAGGTCCTTCATTGGGATACCTGCATCAACGAGCGCTACTGCTGCTGCGTTAACTGATGCACACCGGGTGCCGCCGTCTGCTTGAATTATCTCCACGTAGACATCAATGACGCTTCGTGGGTATCTTTCAAGGAATAGGGCTGGCTCAAGGGCATCTGTCATGACCATGCCGATCTCTGTGTCCCTTCTTGATGGCGCTGGTGATCTACGTGGATCAACGCTGAATGGTGCCATGTGGTATCTTACTCTGAGTACACCCCTGTGTGGCTTGCTCAGCCTCTTTGGGTGCATCTCTCTTGGACCATAGACTCCAGCTATAATCTTGTTACGACCCATCTCGATGTATGCTGAGCCGTCTGCATTGGGTATTACCCCTGTTTCGATCTTTACTGGGCGTAGTTCATCGGCTTTCCTGCCGTCTACTCGCTCAAATTTTTTCTTCCTGCTTTTCCTCTTTGTCTTGGTTTTTCCTTTTGCTTTTGATTTGCTCATTTTCTCTGCTCCTTAATGTCTTTAAGATATTCTTGGATTCTGTTTGTCAAGCCTGAGGTGTGTGCCTCTGCTTCGATCTTCTTTATAACTTTAACAACGAGTTCCTCGTTTTCCCTGCTTCTGCCGCTAATCAGTATCTTGCCGTTCTGGCCGATGGTTACTTGGCAGCGGGTCTCCTTAAGGATCATGTTAATCATACTTCCCTTCTTTCCAATAAGTCGGGGAATCTTGGACGGCGTTATATCAATAAGGAAGCCGTCTCTTGCCTTGCCCAGATCGCGTCCCATTATCGATAGAATGGGTGTGCGTCTTCTGTCAAGGTCTACTATTTTGGCTACTATTGTGTCGCCGACGTCTAGTATCTTGGTCATGTCTTGATAGGATCTGAATGGTTTACCGATGGCGTCATTCGTTGTAAGTATTGCCTCGTTTTCTGCTCCTATGTCGACTTTCCATTGTCCTAGCTCTATGTCTGTGACCATTCCTATTACGAGGTCTCCTACAAGTGGTATGAAACCTGCTTCTAGGGCAATTACTGATACCCTATCTTTGTTGTAGTTAGCTAGTCCTACCCTTGTCGCGTAGATGTTGCCCTCGTTTCTGTAGGTATTATCTCCTGCTCTGGCTCTCCCCTCAAAGAGGAGGTCGCCGGGGACCACTATGTCCCTTGTTTCAAATTTTGCGCTCATTCTCCCTCACGTCTATTTTACTATCTTCGATTGCACGTTTCCCTGCGTATCCTTGCCTAGCGCTTCCATGAAGTCTACCTGCATTGCTGCTGGTAGCTCTACTACTGTAACCCATGAGCCGTCGTTTTGCCACTCATCCCGTTTGATGGTACCGTAGTCCTTTACGGTGCCGTATGCTTTGCCTGTGTACTCGGCTGGTATCTTGAGGGCGATCTGTATATTTTCGCTGCTCATTGGTAGCACTGAACGTAGTGCCTGTACGACCTCTTGTACCTGCTCGTCTGCTTCCTTGAATGGATCGATATGATATCGTATATCTTCCATAGCGTTCTCGATCCTTACTACTGGATGTGGCAGCTTGGTTTTAGGGTCTACAAATGTCTTTGAGATGATGTTTACGATTTGTTTTCTCTTCTGCTCTGTCATCTCTTGGCGCTGTTGGGTGTTCAACTGGAACGTGCCTTTTTCGAACATCTCTTTAGCGACTTCTATGGGGTCGCTGGTCCCATAATGTTTTTCGAGATTATCTCCTGAGGCTTTTTCTCCTTTGCTAGCATCGGTGAATATCGTGTCTATCATCAACACGTTTCTGATCTCACCGATCTCGCCTCGTTTATACTTCAGACCCTTATCTGGGTCTACGAGAATCTCGAATTTTTCTCCTTCTATTTGGTGGCGAACTATTGTGAAATCTTTCGCTTTCGCGTGTTCCTTTCTGATCATTTCCTGAACACTTACCTAATCGAGATAACCTTTGATCTCTTCTGCTTCTAGGCGTTTGAAAACCTTGGACTCAACTGGAACGATTGCTACTTTTACTGTGTCCTCGTTCACATCTGTATCAGAGGCCACCTTCACGGCTTCAATAGCTAGCTTGATGGCATCCTTAAGATTGATGGCATCACTATATTTTTCCTCTAGCAGCTTGTTTGCCTCATCGTTTTTTCGTCCAACGGCAATTGCTTTGAATCCACGGTACGCTCCACTGGGGTCAGTGGTAAGTACTCTTGGACCTGTCGCGTCAACGCCTGCAAGGATCATGGTTACGCCAAAAGGTCTAACACCCGCATGCTGTGTATACGCTTGACTCATGTCTCCTAGTCTACGAGCAAGTATCTCAACGTCTACAGCCTCATCGTAGAGGAGCTTGTTACTCTGACAGTATACACGTGCCTGTCCAATGAGTACTCTTGCGTCGCTGCTTAGTCCTGATATTGCGCTGGCTAGGTGGTCGTCAAGCTGATAGATCTTGCGGAAATACTCTGGGTCTTCAAGTTCACTCTCGGGGGTCTCGTTGGCTGCCAGCACTACTCCTTCTGGGCTGGCAACTCCGACTATTGGTGCGCCTCGTTTTACTAGTTCGAGTGCATATTCGACCTGATATAATCGTCCCTCTGGTGAAAATATGGTGATGGCCCGGTCGTAGGCTCTTGGCATAAACATATCCTATTTTTTCTCCTTTGTGCTATCTCTATCTGATTCTACTGGTTATACTTAACACTAAGGTAAAAATGTATAGTGAAAATTTGGCGCCCTGGCCGGGATTCGAACCCGGGATCATCCGGGTGACAGCCGGATATACTGGGCCTGACTATACTACCAGGGCGCGTAGAACCTATGAATCATGTTTTGTATAATAAAGTTTGCGGATAAGTTGTTTGTGAAGAAGAGGTGTTTTATTACTTGAACTGCTTCGCGATTAGCATTGTAGCTGTTAGGAAGATGTTCGGTAGTGCCCTAAGTGTTTCTGTGATGAAGTTATCGAGTGTCTTCATGTTCTCAGTTTTTACTTTAATAAGAGCGTCATACTCACCGTAGATTACGGCTACTTCTTCGACTTCTTTGTACTCGGCCAGCGCCTCGCAGACCTCGTCTTCTGAACCTGACTTGATGTTCATCATTATGTAAGCTTCAATGCTGCTCATGCTTGATTTTACACCAGACACACCTTTGATTTAATGAGTTTAAAGGTTATGGGTAACCCAAGTTGCCCTTACAAATATAGAAACAGAGTATATCCTAGAGTAATTCAATCAAAAAACCGAATAGATGAGTTTGGTTAGAACCCATTAGCATAGCTCGCCATGATTTTCCCCATCATGGTAAGCCGCACTGGAACACCTTTGTTATCTTTTGTGCCTGCGTTTATGAGGTCAGCCTCACGTAGCCCTCTTAGATTCCAGCGTACTGTGGATTCTGGTATCTCAAGCTCATCGCTCAGCAGTTTTATTAGATTCGTGTAGACCTCGTCATCCTCGTACTGGGTGGTAAGCCAGTTTAGGATGGTTCGCTGCTTCTCAGTAAGCTTTGTACTAGCTGCAGTCATCAATGCCTGTTCCAGCGTGTTTAATTGTCTACTGTGGAGGTAGATGCTCTGCTCTAGTGCGTCTACTCTTTTGATGAGCCTGTGGTAGGCTATCGTGTCTTGTGTGGTTTGGCCGAACTCAGTTACCTCTCGTTTTATGTCTTTGATGTTTTCGAGAATGTTTCTAAATTCGGGAGTCGGATAAGTTTGGCTTTTAGGCCCGGAGAATATATACACCTGTCATTTCTGCACCCCGACGAGCATTTATGCGTGGTTGTTGATTTAAAAGGTTTTCTTAGTTCTGTTTTTATTACCCGGTTAATGTGTGCTTATTTCCCGGTTAAGGTGACGGTTTTTTACATATATGGAGGCTTGATCTGGGGTGTTCTGGGACTGATTTTAGCAAAAGAAGGATGATTATTGCCCGGATTTGGATACCCCCCTCCCCCCCTATGATGTTAGGGTCGTTTTTAGGTCATTTATGAATTGTTCTGGGTTTTCTGATCTGCGTTCCTTGATTAGTTTCCATGTCTGGCTACAGTTCTTGTACTCGACTCCAAGATATTCATGGATTTTTCTGTCTATCTCTTTCTTGTTTTCCTGTGTGATCTCGATATCTATCTGGGCGAATATCTCTTTCATGTGTCTGAAGTAACAAGTCATGGATACTAGTAGAAAATATGGGAATAAAAGAGTAGTTTACCACTTGGCGCGGTTCTGTTTGATGTATTCTCGAAGTCCACCGGCCTCAAGAATCTCCATCATGAACGGTGGAACAGGTACAAACTCAAGCTCTTTTTCACCGTTTACGATGATCTTACCTGCCTCAATATCCACCTCAACAGTGTCACCTGTCTTAATCTCTTTACTAACATTAGGACACTCCAATGCAGGTAACCCAAGATTAGCTGCATTTCTGTAGAAGATACGTGCAAAGCTTTCTGCGATAACAGCTGATACACCAGAGTACTTCAGGGCGATGGGTGCCTGTTCTCGGCTGCTACCGAGACCAAAGTTTCGTCCACCGACTATTATGTCTCCCTGTTGAACCTTATTTACGAACTCTTTGTCGATTCCTTCCATGGCATGTTTACCGATCTCTTTAGGGTCTGTGAGCTCTAGATAGATTCCCGGTAAGATGAAGTCAGTGTTAATATCATCGCCATAGTTCCATGCTTTTCCCTTCATCTTTATACCTCCCTTGGGTCAGTTATGACCCCATACAATGCGCTAGCTGCCGCAGTAGCAGGACTGCTCAAATAGACGAATGCTTCTGTGCTTCCCTGTCTTCCTCGGAAGTTTCTGTTGCTTGTGCTTAGGCTTACCTCGCCGGGTGCCAATATGCCGTGGTTTCCGCCGAAGCAAACACTACAGCTTGGGTTGCATAATACTGCTCCTGCGTCCATCAATGTGGTGATGATTCCTGTTTTGTTGGCTGCTTTGTATACTTCTGGGCTGGCGGGTGTAGCGATTACTCGTACATCCTTGCTGATTTTCTCGCCTTCCAGTATATCTGCAGCTGCCTGAAGGTCTTCAAGGCGTCCGTTTGTGCATGATCCAATGAATACCTGATTGATCTTTGTACCAGCTACCTCAGTAACCGGTTTAACATTATCAACTGCATGTGGGCAGGCTACCTGCGGCTCTAGATGCATTCCATCAATCTCGACGGTCTGTTTGTATACCGCGTCCTTGTCTGAGTAGACTGGCGTGTACTCTTTTTTGACACGTCCCTCAAGGAACTTGAAAGTTTTCTGGTCTGGCATACAAATACCAGCTTTACCGCCCACCTCGATTGCCATGTTGCATAAGGTCATTCTTGCTCCGATGCTCATCTCATCTATAGTTGAGCCTCTGAACTCCAATGCACAATAGGTCGCTCCATCGGCTCCAAGCTGCTTAGCTGCATTCAATATAACATCCTTACTCATGACACGGCGACTCAGTGAGCCTTCTGCCTGTATCTTGATGGTTTCAGGAACCTTGAACCAGAGCTTTCCTGTACCTATTGCAGCACCCATGTCTGTGCTACCTATTCCCGTTGCGAATGCTCCAAAGGCTCCGTGAGTACATGTGTGGCTGTCTGCTCCAACCATCAGCATACCCGGGTATACGTGACCGTTTTCTGGGATTATCTGGTGGCAGACACCGCTGTTGATATCATAGAAGGTTTCAAGGTTTTGTTCCTTGGCGATCTCTCTGCATTCCTTGTGAAGTGTTGCGTTTGTGATGTTTGTTGCTGGTGCGATATGGTCCAATAGAATTGTGACCTTTTTTGGGTCAAACACTTTTTTGATGTCCATATCGTACATGGCGTGGAAAGCTAAAGCCGCTGTGAGTGCAGGCATGAAAGCGAAATCGATATCTGCCTTTACTATCTCACCGGGTATGGCTTCCTCTAAGCCAGCGTGTTTTGCTAATATTTTTTGTGCGATTGTACTCATTCTGTTTCCTTCTTGTCAAGTAGTCTATTCATGCCTTTCAGGATAGCCTCTACGCTAGCCATAACTGTATCGCCGTGGACGCTACTTGCTGTGATGGTCTTGTCTCCTTGTCGTACGCCAACTGTAACGTCTGCAACTGCATCTGTACCGCCTGTGATGGCTTTCATCATGAATTTCTCCAGTGAGATGTCTGCGAATCCACCTACTACGTCTCTGATGGCGTTTATGGCTGAGTCGATAGGTCCGTTTCCTACTCCACTACCTGTCATTGGGGTACCGTCAACGATCAACGTGACGCTTGAGGTAGGTGTGATGGTGTTACCTGTGACGACCAATAACTGGTCTAACTTGACTCTGTCCTCTACCCTTAGATGCATCACATCCTTGGCGATTGCATACAAGTCGCTGTCAGTCAGAACCTTACCCGTGTCACCAATGGATTTGACCCTTTTAGAGATAGTTCTCAACTGTTCCTCGGTGGGCTCGAAACCCATATCCTGTACCATCTTGAATACACCGTGGCGTCCTGCGTGTTTACCAGCCGCGATCCTTGATTTCTTGCCGACAAACTCTGCGTTGATAACCTCATAGTTACCCCTGAATCCAAGTAAGCCATGTACGTGGATGCCTGCTTCATGGGCGAAGGCGTTATCTCCTACGATTGGGCTGTTTGGTGGATGGTATACTCCGCTGAGGCGTTCAACTAAGCTGCATGTTTCGGCTATTTTCTTGTAGTTTAACCCAGTGTCTACGCCGTATTGAGCCATCAATGCGACTCCAACTTGCTCAAGGCTTGTGTTTCCCGCTCTTTCCCCTAGTCCATTTACACAGACATGTATCTGTTCTGCACCCGCTTCGACTGCTGCTAGACTTGTAGCTACTGCTTGACCCATATCATTGTGGGCGTGGGCGCTCAATGGGGTATCAACTGTTTCTTTGAGTTCTTTGAAGAACCTGTAGGCGTTTCTCGGAGTTATAACACCAACAGTATCTGGTATATTGAGCATCTCTGCTCCTGCATCAGTTGCTGCGATACATATCTCCTTAAGATAGTCCATATCGGTACGTGTAGCGTCTTGTGGGCTGTACTCGACTCTAACTCCGTGGTCTTTTGCGTACTCGATTCCCTCGATGCTCTGACGCATGACTTCTTCACGGGTGGTGTTCATCATGTGTTTGATGTGGAGATCGCTTGTGCTGATGAAAATGTGAATATACGGCACATCACAGTCTAGAGCACGGTCAATATCCCCCTTCAGTGGACGAGCAAGTGCGCAGACAGTGGCGTCAAGCCCAAGTCCTGCTATTCTTTTGACCGCCTCAGTCTCTCCGGGGCTAGTGATTGGGAACCCTGCCTCTATCTTGGGTACCCGTAGCTCGTCAAGCTGGCGTGCGATCATGATCTTCTCGTCTATCGTGTAGGTGACGCCGGGCATCTGCTCGCCGTCTCGTAGGGTTGTATCAAATAACCAGACTTTCTTTGGGAGATTCATCTCGATGTCTGGCTTGTATGTACTCATGTAGAACTCGTTATCACTCAATGTGTGCACCAGTTTTAGAAGACAGACCAACCACCGGTTATAAGCAGTTTGAGCAACACTAATTGCATATATGGGGCAAAAATTAACAGAAAAAAAGCAAAAAGAGGGTTATAGGTTCATGTTCAGCACATCACGCTGAACAAGCAAATAGATCAAAACCGCGCTGATGATAACCTCTGGGATCATATATGTCGCGTTATAGACCGCGCTGTACACAACAGGGCTAGTACCTTCTGGTGCATACATACCGAAGAAAACGACTCCACTGATAAAGTGGCTAACGTATCTTCCAGCGAGGGCAACAACAACGCCGATGATTGGCTGCTTCTTGAAAAAACCAGCTAAGCCTATCATACCAAAAGCAAGTGGATAATCCAAGAACATTCCAACTGGACTATAGAACCAGCCGTCGAGAATCATCTGAACAAGTCCATAAATCACACCAGTTGTTACGCCAACCTTAACATCTCGTCTAAACGAGATCAAAAGTATTGGTACCATGCTTCCTAAGGTTACAGAGCCTCCATAGGGAAGACCCGTTTTAATCATGCTAAGAACAGTAGCGGCAGCTATCATAATAGCCATCTCCGCTAAAACCTTTGTATCGAAATTTCTTTTACTCATTATTTTCTTCCTCCGCCAGTATTACCTGGATCAGGTTCAAAGGGTCGACGCGTTCGCGTGCCTCTCAGCCGGACTGCTGCCCAGCTCCCCTTCACTGAAGGTGCCCCAGCTACTCGTTATAAACTTTACCAGAAAAACAAGCTATTCTGCCTTAACTATGATTACGCCACTCTGTTTACTAGGCTCAACGAGGTCTACATCTACTTCTTGTTTCATTGGATCAGAGTTCAGTGTACCCTTGGCATCAGATATACTATACCCAACCTCTTCAAGCATCACCGACACATCTTCTAATGAATAGAATCTAGCATGCTGGAAAACTGGATCTCCTTTTGCACCGATATCCCTGTATAGGTCGCCCCAGCTGCTTTCTGTATTGATAAAGAGAACTGAGAAAACATGGTTTTCTTTGGAGTATTCTCTGAATTCTTTGAATAGTTTGATTGGTTCATTGAGAAATTCAAGGACCGTAATCATGTACCCAAAATCAATCAAAGCCTTTCTCAGCGGAATGAAGTCTCCTACACCCAAAATACATGGTAGTTCTCTTTCCTTTGCTTTCTTAATCATCTCAACTGATGGATCAAGGCAAAGAATCGTCCTTTCTTCTGTTATTAGACTCTCCGCGAAGGCTCCAGTACCTGCCCCGATCTCTACTCCTATCCCCCGTTTTGGGATCATGTAGTTTACGGCGTTTTTCTCTGCGTCAAATACTTGTTTCCCTTGCGGATGCTTATACCAAATATCATAGGACTCGGCAACAACGTTAAACGCTTTTATCTTGTCACTCAAGGCTCGTCAACTTCTCAAGTAAATCAACCAAAGCCCCGGGCGAAGAACCAAGAATAGTAGTCGTAGCCTCTACTCCATAGTCTCCCGGATGCAGATAGGCGTCAACCATTGAATCAACCTGATGTAGATGGATGGCTACTGGGCATCCCTCGCCCTCTATCTTTGATGGTAAGACCATTACTTTCAAGCCAAGAGATTCAAGCTTTGGCTTGATGTCATCGCCTCCTCTGATATTCACAGCGGCACGTTTGTTTTCGTTATGCTTCATGGCTTCGAGCACAACTGATGCGAGATACTTTGAGGCACCATAGGTTACTTCACCGCAGATCATAGGTTCTCCCATTGCTTTTATGATGCGTCCACTCAAACCCGCTATATCGTTCGGTGAACTTGCATCTTTTTTCGCGTAAACAATATTCATCCCCACCTCCGGGATCAAGCCAACAAGGTTCCTGATCGCTTGAATTTGTTTGATGACGTCATTCAGCTCATCAAGTAAACTATCTTTCTGGGTAAAGCTGCCATAGATCTCATCGAGATTGACGCGCTCCTGTTCAATTATAGACTCACCATCGAATACTAGTCCACGCTCAGAAATTACTGTACCGATTATGCTGCATGGTAACCCAAGCTGACTACATCTCCCCTGAACATCAGCTACAGCATCAGGTTCAGCGATTATAATCAAAGCACCATAAGTAGGAGCCCTCATAATATCCCCTTCAAGAGCCTCAGCGCCCTCATACAATGCAACACTCTCAGAAGAAACGTTCAAACCATAGCTGTTGTTGACGGCTATTTCCAGAAGTGAGCCTTTTACTCCCCCTTCTGATACATCATGCATCAGTTTGACCCCGTTTGCATTCTGAAGCGCTAATATGGTTGGTAGGGGGGTGAACCTTTTCCAAATATCTGTTTTCTCGCCACGAGATATTTTGCTGAGCCAGACGGCCTCGCCCCCCACTGATCCGGCGACTAGAATCTTATCGCCAACATTAACCTCAGCAGGGGCTTTGATCTGTCTCCCAATACACGTTGATGTAAGCAGGGGAATCTCCACGCCATAATAGGTCGCGGTCTGCCCCGCGGTTATCGTTACACCATATTTCTTTGCTTCATCACCTAGACTCTTGGCGATAATTCGAAGCTCCTCTTCAGTAGACCTCAAGGGCAGATATATCCCAGAAATAAGATGTGAAGGTTTACCAAACTTGGACGCGACGTTACTTGCTGAGTAATGGAACGCGAAAAACCCTAGGGCTTCTAATGGTACACCGATGCTTGGGCTGTGAGCGATTACTGTCTCGCCTGTGAGGTTGGTTGTTGCTCCGTCGAGTTCTATCTCTTTCTCAACAGGTATGTAGGGTAGTACGCTTCTGTTGAAGACCTCCCGTGTTACCTTGCCGAGTCCAAGCACATCAGTCATCATTAATCCCCTTAAATCATTCACATCAGCCTATAAATCCCAAGCCTCCTACGCGTCGCTGTTACTACTCCAATGGCAAGTGGTATGAACACCACGTCAACTATTGTCGGGATAACCGTCAACGCAACACCCCAACCAAACAGATACAAGTCCAGCACGAAGAACCC
>JAHLLU010000004.1 GCA_020444005.1 archaeon | reverse complement strand
GCTCCAGCTGCCTTGATACTCTTACCAAATAGAAAATCCACTGGGTCAAAAATAATTGCCTCATCTCCCGGTTCTAGTAATGTTTTACATGTGAGCATCATGCCTTGTGCTACACCATTCAATGCATGGATTTCATCTGGTTTGCATTTGATGCCCTTATTTTTTGTAACATGCTCTGCGCAGGCTTTTCTAAAGTCATTGTTTCCTCCATCTGCTCCATAACTGAATACTCCGTCTATTGCCATGTCTATGATCGCTTTTCTGATGGGTTCTGCTGCTCTAAAATCTGGGTCTGCGGCTGTCAATGGAATGATGTCCGTGGGATATTTTCCCCACTGGTTTGCGCTATATTTTCGTAATAAGTCGAATCGTATGTTCTCGTCCTTGAAGGTGCTCATGCATATTCTTTATGATACAGGAATTAGATATTTGGGGTCATGGGGCGAACCACGAAACCAGAATATGTTGAACCTCTTCTAGACACTTTGAAGATACTGGGAGAGGCCTCAGAGGATATGCTTCTGGAAAAAACATATTCCCATATGCGAGAGCGTCTTTACACTGATGATTTCTCTGTACTGCCAAACGGTGAGCCTCGTTGGCGCAACCAAATGGTACATATGCTTGATGGGCTGATAGAATCGGGAAAAATAATAAAGAAAGATGATTTACTCAAGCTTGGCGAGATTTAGCCGCGGTAACCCATTCCTCGACGTTGCTCATGGTTGGTGGGCGTTTTGTTATCTCTGTCTCATTGTTTACTTGAATTAGTTTTGAGAAGAGTGTTTCTGGCGTGGCTTCAGCTATTGAACTTATTGTATTATATCCAGCGGCTCTGAGAAGTTCTTGATATTTGGGGCCTACTCCGTCAAGCATGCTGATGTCCGCCTCTTCGGGAGCTTCCTCTTGAGCCGATTCAGGCACCTCTTGTCCCTCTGTTTCTTCTTTCTCTGCTTCCTTTGTTTTCTCTTCTTTTTCGTATTCGGCTTGGTAATCGCTAACTTTTACAATTTTTCTTTCTTTTTCCTCTGAACTTGCAACTGGAAGAGTATCTGGTTCTCCTTGTCTTCCTTGTAGATAATAGAGTAAACCTGCGAGTATCACGACAAAACCTACGATTACGATTAATGGATTCATTTCTCTCACGGAAAAATATGGTATATTGTCTTATAAACCCCAAGAAATCCGGGAAAATAGTCCATGATACCTTTAAATATCCATCAAATAATTACCGGTGGGGCACAGTAGCTCCGTGAAGAAGCATGGGAGAGAGAATACTCTTGGGGCAACCACCGTATATGTGGGGCGAATTCGCCAATTCTTTGAGACAGTCTCAGGTCAAACTCTGCTTGGCTTAAGCTTTAACATAATCAGTCTTTTCGCCGGTGGCTTGATAGCTGTCTTCACGCCTGAGTTTAGTAAGAGCACATGGATTTTGGCTCTTTTTCCACCGATTTTAACGATTCGTGGTGGTATTGGAGGATTATTCAGTGGTAATTTGGCTACTATGCTGCATCTTGGTACTGTAAAGCCTCAGATTAGGGATAATACAAGGGAGTATTGGAATCTTGTTCGGTCTGTATTGGTTATGACTGTTATTGATACCGTAATTTTGGGTTCATTTAGTTTTGTGATTAATGTTGTGAATGGTTCTGCGGGTTTGGATCAATGGTACTTGTTTTTACTGGTACCTACAGTGGCTTGCATGCTGGCGGTTCTAACAAGTATCCCTTTAACAAGTTATATCGCCATTTTAACTTTCAACCGTGGATTGGACCCTGATATTCTTGTTTACCCGATTCTTGCTTCCATAAATGATATTGTGGTTACAAGTTTCTTTGTAGGGGTAATCTTTCTTGTTCTCTGGGGAGGAATTTACTTCAGTGCACTTGTTTTCATGTTCATTACTATACTGGTTGTAGTAGGTTACATTGGCTCCATGATGAGAGATGATCGTTTCTTCCAGAAGACTCTACGCGAAGGTACATTCGTTGTAATAATTAGTAGTATTTTTGGTGGAATCAACGGAGTATTGCTATCTAATCTTGGTCCAAGCCTAGCATCAAAACCGGGTTTGATGACACTATATCCTGCTCTCACTAATAGTCTTGGTAATATCGGCTCTATATTGGGATCGAAGATGACTACAAGTATTGCCTTGGGTTATTCTAGAAGCTTTACTGAGGAGCTAAGAGAATCTGGTAGGTCAATTATTGAGATTGAGGTTCCAGCTGCTTTCATGTATTTTGTTTTTGGAGTAGTTGCTTATTTGATGTCTTTTGGTCAAGGTGCTAGTCTTGGCTTCCTAGTTGTAACTTCTTTGAGTTGTAATTTGCTGAGTTTTGGCTTAGTATCATTGTTTTCGTTGTGGAGTGCTCATGTCTCGTTTGAGCGTGGTCTAAACCCAGATAACATTGTGATACCTGCAATAACTAGTCTATCTGATACAACGGCAACTGTCGCTATGACACCGTCTATTCTAATCGCTCAATTGATTGGTTTTTAGATTACATCTGAAGGCCTAAAGTATTAATCAACTACTTTAGACTCAGGAGCCAAATGCACTTGTTCCTTTTCGATAGTAGCCATTTCTTTTGATGCGATTCCTGGACTTAGAATCTTGTCAATCTCCAAAACAGGCTTATCTATATTATACCAGTTCTCTTGAGGCTTGCAGAGTTCAGTTACCCGTGAATCATATTCTCTCGTGATTGGTTCAAGATGCTTTCTAGCTTCATAGCTCTTTTGAGCTGCCTCTAGCTTGTTCTCCATGTTCCACTTGTTAATCTTGCCAACAGCTGAGTCTTCCATTGAGAGCTCAGCGATCTTGGTCTCCAATGATTCTATTGCTCTAATTTCCTCGATTTCCCGTTGTTTTATCTTCTCGACATACTCTTGTTGAAGCAAGTCTAGGGATTCCTGTAAGCCAATGTTGTACATGGTTTTTAGTACCATCTCAGCGATACGGAAACAGACTCTAAAAGAGAGATTTAGGTCTAAGAAAGCGCTGCTTTCATAGGGTCTACGCATTAGAACTAGCTTTTTCATCTCTTTTTCAGACTCTAGTGGCTTGCTTAGTGTTTTCTCTAGGGTTCTGAACTGGTCGATGACTCTTTTTCGTCTTACTGGATAGTATCTTTCTAGACTTTCATGTATGTCTAGTATTTCGCATCTGTTGATCAGATCCAAATATATACCATGTTCCTCGTAATCTGGTCCTAACCCGGTCCACATGTCTTGAATATAATGGAAACCCACACCCATCTGGAAGAAACAGCCCCCGGTATCATATTCTAAGCGTTTCTTCCTTGCCCTCAGTAAATAATCGAGAGCGGTCTGTTCTCGTCCATTGTAGTGGTTCTTCTCGTCCTCGTTGTCTGGAGATATTATGCCGTTTATCAGGTCTTTCTCGTATTTGTCAAAATGTAAAGCCCCGAATACCTCTAGTATCTTTTCTGCGGTACGGGTGTGGGCTTTCCACTTCATGGTTTAGAGTTGTATTTGGTATTAAAAACAATGAGGGAGACTACGTACAGAGGCGTTTTATAGACGTAAAATCCCTAAAAAAGGTAATTTGATAGCATAAAAATCAGGAAAACCAGTATAATATAGGGGGATGTTAGCTTAAAAAGCACCCATCCTGCTCGATTATTTTTCGTTTGATATAATCTGATTCCAGTTATCATTAGGGTTAGGTTTAGCATGCTTACTCCGACAAGATACCAGATAGTGTCTGTCCAGAGTGTCAATAGGTAGCTTGAACCCAGAAGCATGCTTAAAGCTATTAGAATTCCATTTATGGCTTGTTCTCTGCTCACTTGGCTAGGAAACATTGGGACTCCAACCCTTTCATAGTCCTTGCTATAGGCAAAAGCGATACTCCATAGATGTAATGGACCCCATATGGCTACTAAGACACCCATTATGATGCCTAGTGGGTATAGTGATGATCCTCCTAGATACCATCCAAACCATGCTGGTGCTGCTACGCTTGGAGCTGTGAATAGGACGTTTATGCTTGTCTTTCTTTTTAAGAGAACCGTGTATAGTAGGAGATAGCTTCCTGCTCCTTCTATTAGTAATATTATGGGTACTAGTCCTAGGTAGACTGCGAGTATTGCTGATGCTCCTAACATTGTCCAGCTGAAGAAACTTGCATCTGCAACAGTTATTGTGCCTCTGACGAGTGGGCGTCCACTTGTTCTTATCATCATCGAGTCTATGTCCTTGTCATAGACACAGTTTAGGGCATTGGCACCGCTGACGCTGAAAGCTACAGCCATGAAGCCTATGAAAAACTCAAGATAGTCCATGTTTAGGCTACCCGAGTAGATTGAGCTTGTGAAAAAAGTGGTTAGATAGAGTGCAAGCATGGCTAGGAGTACTTTTGGCTTCAGCAGTACTCCGTAGTCATATGCTAGTTCCGTCATCTTAGTCTGACACGCCGATTCTTTTTGCGATGAGTTCGTGTATATCGTATATCTCGATATCGTGTTTGAACTCTCTTACGCCGTCTACAAAGGCAAGTTTGCATGCTGGACAAGCTGAGACAAGCATTTCTGCTCCTTTTTCTACGGCCTCGTCCAGTTTCTCTTTAACGATGTTTAGACGCATATCGTTATTTACTGATTGAAGAAGTCCTCCTCCTCCACAGCATTTAGAGTCTACTCCATGTTCATCGAACTCGATTAACTCTGAAGTAATCTTGGCAAGTACTTCCCTTGGCTCTTTGATGATGCCTCCGAGTCTACCTAGCTCACATGGATCATGGTAGATTATCTTCTCTTTTCCCTGCTCTACTTCAAGCTTGCCTGTGGTCAGTTGTTCATGTAGATATTGGACCGCATGCATAACCTCAAAGTTTGGTTTTCTACCAAGCATCACTGGATACTCAAATTTGAGCATTCTATAGCATCCTGCACATCCGGTTATTACCCGTTTTATCTTCTTTGACTCGAGTAATTCGACGTTGTGTTCAGCGTATTTTTTCGCTTCTTCAGTTTTACCGGACATGACGCTTGGGGCGCCACAGCACCACTCGTCTTCACCTAGTAGAGTCCAGTTTTCTCCTTGATTCTCTAGTAATGTACAGATTGCGAAAGCTACGTCATGGTTTGCTCCTTTGTAAGCTGTTGTGCAGCCAACGAAATACGCGATCTCTGCTTCATCAAGCTCAGGAGCGTCATCTAAGTCTGTGAAGAAACTCCAGTCTAGTCTTGTATCTGGTTCAAGACCATATGGGTTCATGTTCTCATCCATGAGCCCTGCTAATCTGATCACATTTTCCGGCGAGGCTTCGAGTGAGTCTACGAGTTCTCTTGCTTTTATCCATAGTTCATGTGTCTGGAATCCAAATGGGCATGATTCCATGCATCTTCCACACAGGCTACAGTGGTATGTACTCTCGGCTAGTTCTTCGATTTCTTTTTCTGTGATCTCTTTCTCTCCGAATAACTTAGTCCAGAATCCGTGTTTTTTGTCATAGAGTTTTACTAGTTTCGATGTTCTTACGCCGGGTGCATGGAGTACGTTTTTTGATTCATTGTATGCTGGGCACATATCTGTACATAATGCACAGTGGCTGCACGTGTCAAGTTCCATCAATTGACGTTTTGTGAACTCACCAAGCGTCTTTTTTGCCTTTTCTTGTATATTAGATGCCAAGTTCTTTCCTCCTTGAGCCGTATATTGCGGGGGTAATCATCCCTGTTAGAATGTGTATGTACTTGCTAAACGGTGTGTACATTACAAATAATTGAGTCATTAATACGTGCCAATGGAACCAGTGGTAACTTGGCACTACCTCAAGATGTAGTACTATGAGTCTTGGGATGAACACGACGTTGTATATCTCGGTTGGAACAGATTCAGGCGGGAATAACCTCATTCCCTGACCCACTATTGCAGCTATCAATAGTAAGATTAACGCGATATAGTCGTTTGACAATGATGATAGTTGCTTATCTTCTAGTCTAAACCTTCGTACGAGAAGTAGGAATGTTGTGATAATCAGAGTATAACCTACATAGATTGGTAAGGTGTGGATCATAAACTCCGTCATCCAATGACCAAATGGGTCAAATATTGATGCCGACCATAGGTGAAAACCCCTCATATGCCCAAAAAGAATGCCTCCAATACTTCCGTGAAAGGCGAAGACAAGTAACCATGTTAATTTGTCTCGTCTAAACGTTTTTCTAAACAGCATTACGTCTAGTATTACGTATTTTATTGAATCAACTAGGTCCATTTTTGGGTTTTGATGATCTTTTGGTGCACTACTCCATCTGGTAACGCGTAGAAACATTCCTACTAAAAACACCAATATTGTAATGTAGGGTAATGTTTCAACGAAGAATGTGTATAAAGCAGCGGTTGTACCATTCATATTGATCCCATTCCATACGGTAAAGAAGTTTTTATAATTATGCCGCTACAGCGAATTTTATAGTAGCTAAGATTTTAGTCTGACTATTAGAATGATACTCAAACTTATCTAACCAAATTATACTGGTTATTTAAAATTAAATAGGGTCAACAATGATCATTTTTTCACTTCAATCTTTAGGTAAAAACGCAAGTATACTATACATTTTGTTAAACATTATATGTAAGAGCCTGTATAAAGTTGAATATGCCACTCGACGAAACCGATCTTAGCATTTTAAAGCTACTTCGTCAGGACCCGCGAATGCCGTACACTCAGATAGCTGATACTTTGATGATATCACGGGTAACAGTAAAGAATAGAATGGATCGAATGGTTGACGAGGAACTCATTGCTTTATCCGCTAGAATAAATATAAAAAATCAAGGTGGTAAAATGGCCATGCTTGGGCTTGAACCAAAAAGCGATGACCTTTGGGACGAATGTATAGAAAAAATGAGCGGTCTTCCTTGGGTTCTTATGGCTTTCAAATCAATGGGAAAATCAAATCTAAGAGTCTTGATTTATGGGGAAACAGATGAGATACTTGAGAGAAATATCGATGAATTCAGGTACTTTGAGTGTGTTAATTTCATAGAAGTAGAGATTCTCGGAAAACCATTAATCGGTAACGTCTAGAGTTTTTTGGTTTAATAATTGAAAGAAAATGTTGGGAACTGATTCAAGATTAGGGGGTTCCCAACACCTAGGTCATTTGAGGTACAACCTTGCTGAAGGTCTAGACCTAATTATTGTAATATCGCGATCTATAAAAATTCTTTCACCTACATTGCACATATTGTATAACGCAGGTTGAACTTACTTACCAAATTGACATTTTTTTCCTCATTTATTGGAGAAAAGTAAGTTAATTACCGCGAAACGCCTTTTCAAGGGGTTATTTCACAAAAACGTGACGATTATTTGATTGTACATTCTGCTCAATATGTTTATAAATTATATTTAGAAATGCAAACTAAATTATCAAAATTTTTCCAATTAGTAATATTTTTATCCTCAAAACCGATAATCTGCGTTCATGGTCGAACCTTTCTCTTCTTATGAAAGGGAAGTACAGGAGGATGTGAAATGTACCAAATAAGCGGCTTCCAAGCATTCTGGGCATTCGCGTTAATCGATTTCGGATTCTTAGCCCTTGCAGTAATGGCTGCCCGACTAGTTAGCCCGAAAAAACCCAATAAAATAAAGGTCACAACCTATGAATGCGGGCAAGAACCGTTTGGAGAAGCAAGAACATTCAGGCTTACAGGAATATCAAGATACTTTGGTTACGCTGTTGCCTTTTTTGCACTTGACGCATTTGGTTGGATGGTTCTCACATCCGCGATGTCAGTTAGTATAACAACTGAGTTAGTTACAATCATCGCGATCTATACTTTCATCATATTCACGGGAATCGCGTATTTCCTGCACGAAAAAAAGTATTTGGTGAACTAGATGGAAAATGATACAGAAATAAAAAGAACCGGCGATAACATTCCCGGTTCCGGATTAGCATATAACTTAATAGATTTCATCGATGGCTGGGCAAGAAAATATTCTATCTGGCCAATACACTTGGTAACTGGTTGCTGTAGCCCTGAGTTCATGCAGGTTTCGGGTTCACGGTTTGATATGGAGCGACTGGGGATTCTTCCTTTCGCAAGCGTCAGACAATGCGACTGCATTATGGTTGTCGGCATAGTCTCACGGAAGATGGCTGAGCGTGTAAAATATCTCCATGAGCAAATGGGTGAACCAAAGTATGTTGTAGCTGTAGGGGCTTGTCCCACCGGAAAAGGACCATTCCACGACTCATATAGCGTCGTAGCAATTGACGAGTATGTTCCAGTGGATGTGTATATTCCGGGCTGTCCACCGAGACCAGAAGCAATAATCCATGGAATGATGGAGCTACAAGAAAAAATCGTGAAGGAGAGGAGACTCGGTGTCAAAAAAGATTAGTCTCCCCGATTTTATCTCCTCGTTCAATGAGGCACAGAAAGAAATCGTTGAATCAGTGGATGTCTTTGAGGATACAAGAGCTTCTATCAAGGCAAAAAAAGACAAGATAATCGAGGCAGCCGAGGTCATCAGAGACGAGTATGGTTTTGTAATACCAATTGGCGGCGGAGCTATCGATTACCCTGAAGAGAACAGGATGGAGATGAATTACTATCTCAATAATCCTGACTCAGATTTCATAATCATATACAGAATACCCGTAGATAGAGAAAAACCAGTCCTCCCATCAATGACTCAGGTCTGGGAAGCCATGAGCTTCCACGAACGAGAGACCCATGAGATGTTTGGCATAGACTTTGAGGGTCACCCCAATCTGGTACCCCTATTATTGCCTCCCGACTGGAAGGGCGGTTATCCACTTCGAAAAGACTTCAAAGGAGAGGGGGTTGAGTAATGGCTGAACCAGAAATTACTCCTGAATTAATGAGGATAAGCTGGGGGCCACAGCACCCCATGAGTGGGCAGACAAGAATAATGCTTGATACTGATGGTGAGAAGGTCCACAGGATTATAGCTGACCTTGGGTTCACACACCGTGGAATCGAAAAAGTGCTTGAAAACCGTTCACTCATCGGAGGAATCGTGCCCATCGACAGGATGGCCATGGTAGATACAGCAAACATCAGCATCGGATACGTTACTGCTGCTGAGAAGGCCCTCGGGTTAGAGGTTCCTGAAAGAGCAAACTGGATCAGGTCTCTGGTATGCGAGATGAGCAGGATAAACAGCCATCTATACGCATTCGGACTACAGGCAGAAGCAACAGGATACTTCCCAGCTGTCTTCCTATGGACTACAATAGACCGTGAGATCCTACTGGACTTGTTTGAGGAGCTTACTGGCGCCCGATGGAGCTTCAACTTCTTCCTACCCGGTGGAGTCTACAAGGACTTCCCAGAAGGGTTTGCTGACAGGGTTGTCGAGGGTGTCCACTACCTACGAAACAGGTTCAAGGACTATTGGAACGCCATGATCGAGAACCCCATGTTTGAGATGCGCTGCGACAATGTAGCTATTCTGGAGCCAAAAGATGCACTTAGATTAGGTGCAACGGGTCCAGTTCTCAGGGGCTCAGGAATACCCGTTGATATGCGTAACGAGGAGCCTTATGCAGCGTATGCTGATCTTGACTGGGAGATAATCACCGAGGACGCGTGCGATGTTATGGCGCGTACCAAGGTAAGATTCCACGAGATAGGTCAATCCCTTAACATGATGGAGCAGATCGCAAAGGAGATACCCGAAGGCGAGATTAAGACAAGATTCAGCCCCTTTGCACGTGCACCGGAGGGAGAGCACATCAGCAGGGTAGAGAATGGTAGGGGCGAGATGTCCACTCACTTATGGACGAATGGAACCCCTAACCCCTATAGAGTCAAGATACTGCCACCAAGCCTCAGAAACATGTACGTTTTCGAGAGGCTTGCTGAGCTTAGTCATATTACAGTCGCAGATATCCCGGTTGTCATCAACTCGATTGACCCATGGTATCTGGACGCGGATAGGTGATAATCATGAGTATGATAAATGCAGCATTTGGAAACGCGAATCAAGTTCAGCAGAACCTAGCAGGAATACTGGCATACATCTTAGAGTTCCTGAGTGTAAACGCCAGACCTATCCTACAAGTACTAATACTACCTGGACTAGCATTCACTCTGCTCTTCGCTGTCTTCGCAGTATGGTTTGAACGAAAGTTCCTCGCAAGAGCAATGCTCAGAGTCGGACCATACTATTGTGGCGGAAGATCAGGAATCCTGCAGGTCTTCGCGGACTTTATCAAATTATTCTTAAAAGAAATCATAATACCATCAGATGTAAACTGGATTCTATTCGCACTTAGTCCAGTGATGGTATCAGCTGTACCCGGTCTAGCATTGGTACTTATCCCATTTGATGCAAACTGGATTATGTGGGATATCGGAAGCCTTGGACTACCCATGTTCTTGGCTATAATGGGAATCGCACCACTAATGCCAGTATTCGCTGGCTGGGTATCAAATAACAAGTATAGCTTAATCGGCTCATGGAGAGTCGCCTACATGTACATTTCAGGCGAGATTCCACTGGTAATCAGCGCAGCAGCCGTCGCGATAATGGCGGGCTCATTCAACCTAGTGGATATCGTTGAGTCACAGAAGAACATGTGGTTTGCTATACCTCAGTTCATAGGATTTATAGTATTCTTCTTGGGTGTTCTCATCGAGTCTGAGAGAACTCCCTTTGATATTCCGGTAGCTGAGGTTGAGCTTGTATTCGGTTGGAGAACCGAGTTCAGTGGAATCCTGTTCGGTTTCACGATGATGGCTGAGTACGTCATGCTACAGGCATGGACGCTACTTTTCATCACATTATACCTAGGAGGCTACAATGGACCAATCATTATGGGCAGTATAATTGGCAGCCATATATTCTGGCTGTTGACCAAGTTCCTCATTTTGGTTATATTCATTGTACTATTGAGATGTGTCTTCCCGAGGCCAAGGATGGACCAGATGCTCAAGATAGGCTGGAACTATCTAACACCAATCGCATTGCTGAATCTGTTCCTAGTTTTGGCGATGAAAGTATGGGGGGTTGTCTAAATGAGTTGGATAAAGAAACTACTCCGACCACTCGGAATCGTAGCACCATATATCCTACGAAACAGCCAGACAGTTGCCTATCCAACAGAACGACTAATGTTCAAGGAACGCTTCCGTGGAAGACATCAGTTCTTCTTTGAAAGATGTATAAGCTGCGGAATCTGTGCAAGAGTCTGCCCCTGTGCTTCAATCGAGTTAGTTGAAGCAGAAGGACATGAAAAGACCTACCCAAGCATTGACTACAATACTTGCAGCTTCTGCGGCTACTGTGTAGAGTTCTGTCCAAAGCAGGCCATAGAGTTCACAGATGTTGTAGAGCTAGCGGTTGATGATAGGAGCACTCTCAAGTACTCTCCTGAGCGCCTCAGCGAGGTTCCTGATATCAAGGACTTGGTTCCACGGATGAAACGGAGGACCGAGGCGTATCTTACTGATAAGGAGATGAAATACAGGAAGGTGAAAGACGTATGATTGAGATACTATTCATATTATCCCTAGTAGTAGTCAGCGCATTACTAGCAGTAACAAGCAGGAACATAGTCTACGCTGTAATCGCATTACTCACTACAAACATCTCCTTGGGCGTAGCCTACTTCATGATGGGCGCACCCACAGTCGCATTATTCCAGTTAGCGATATTCGCTGGAGCAGTGGTCGTCTTCTTCGTAATCACGGTCATGTTAACCACAGGCGGTGACGTCGAGTTCGATGACGATTCTGTCCCATGGATTAACAAGACTACTCAGCTAGTACTAGCTGCAGCATCGGTTCTAGTGCTTCTCGGAGTCTCATTAACAAGAGAAATCGCGTTCCCCTACTTGGAGTACGCATCATCAGCACTTGAGACCCTAATGTTCGCACCAACAAATTACGACGACATCACCACAGCGGTAAGCCAGTTCCTCTGGCAGCACAGAGGCTTCGACTTGGTATCACAATCATTCGTCGTGCTTGCAGCAGTAATCTGTTGCATAGCCTTGCTAAAGATAAGGAGGGACCACGAGTAATGTACCCAATAACATTTTTCATAGTAACTACAGCGCTTCTATTCGTATTCGGATTAGTAGCACTGACAATCAAACGAGACCTAGTAAGACTGCTAATCGGTATCGAGATACTGTTCAACGCAGCCAATCTATTCTTCGTAGCGTTATCTACCCAACATGTGGGTATGATTGACCCACTGCCCCAGTCCATCGTAATGATGGCCCTGGTGCTTGACGGCACAGTGATAGCCGTCGGGTTAGCGCTGGCACTGAATGTCTTCAAGCATTACAAGACATTCGACATCAGAAAACTGAGGAGATTGAAATGGTAGGACAAGCAATGATACAAACTGGTCTACAGTTACCACTTCCGCTGCTTATCAGCCTCATCGGGGCTATGGCAACACCATTCATAGGAATCCTATCAGAACGAACCGGCATGAAACTCAAAGAAGCATGGTTCGTACTAGTCTCTGCCGCCAGCCTAGGCGGAGTATACCAGCTCTATAACATAGTAAAAGCAGCTCCAGACGGAGTTTTACTGCTTTACTCATGGGGGCAAGCTCCACCACTTAGCGGCTGCTTAGAGATTGACATGCTGGGAGTCTATATGTCCTTCAGCATAGCGTTCCTAGGTCTACTGGTATCAATATACTCGATAAGCTACATGGAGCACGAGACAAGAGTAGCAGAGTTCTACACATTAGTCACATTCATGATAGCGGGGATGTTCGGCATCGTATTCGCAGGAGACCTGTTCACTTTATTCGTTTTCTGGGAGCTAATGGGTTTGTCAAGCTACGTGCTTGTTTCATTCCTAAAGCAGAACTGGGGACCAATCGAAGCAGGCTTCAAGTACCTACTCATGAGCGCAACAGCAGGAGCATTCCTCTTACTTAGCATGGCGCTTCTCTACGGACTAACCGGTACACTGAACTTTGGGATGCTGGCAAACTCAATAAGAGGAAACCCACTAACCCCTTGGACCGTACTACTCTTCTCGACACTTATTGTCGGATTCGGCGTAAAGTCCGCCATCGTGCCAATGCACACATGGCTACCTGATGCGCACCCAGAGGCACCAAGCCCAATAAGCGCGCTACTGTCAGGCGTAGTAATCGAGACCGGACTCTACGGACTAACAAGACTGCTTTTCGTAGTATTCGAACCATCAGTGTTCAAACTACCCATCGCAGCACTAGCCGTACTAACAATGACAGTAGGAAACCTACTAGCACTACTTCAAGGAGACCTGAAACGGATGCTAGCATACTCAAGCATAGCCCAGATAGGGTACATGCTTGTAGGCTTATCAGCTGGAACCGTATATGGTGCTCAAGGACTCTTCCTACACGTATTCAACCACTCAATGATGAAAGGGCTGGCATTCCTTGCCGCAGGCTCACTCATCCACATCGGCAACACAAGAAACATCGAAGACCTCAAAGGAATTGGACGAGCAATGCCCCTCACAACGATGGGATTATTCGTCTCATTCATGGGGCTCGGAGGTGTGCCCGCGACGAGTGGTTTCATCAGTAAGTTCATGCTCTTCAGCTCAGCAATCGAGGTCGGAATGACTTGGCTGACGGTTATAGGAGTGTTGAACAGTGCACTCTCAATGGCATATTACCTGAGAGTAATAAAGACACTAATCTCAGACCCCATCGACTCGATGAAGGGTCTAAAAGAGGCACCCAAGCTCATGGTGGCAGTCACAGTAGTGATGACCCTCGTGGTAATCTTGTTCGGTGTCTGGCCAGAACCAGCGGTAAGCTTCGCCGAGTCAGCGGCGGAGGCGTTGGTAAATGGCTTCAATGCATACATAGGAGCGATAATAGGATGATCACCAAAAATCTACTAAAAACGACTACTGGAGGCGTGTTCTAATGTCCAGTGAAACAGTAGCTATCGCAGGATGGCAAGCCATCATGGAGTACTGGCCCGCATTCATGTGCTGGGCGATTCCAATGTTAGGCGCTGCACTAATGCCTGTTTTCGCCAAGTTTGGCGACAAGTTCAGAGATATGATGGCAGTCGTATTTGGAGCTGGAGCCGTATTATCCACATTCTCAATGATACCGTGGGTAATGAGTGGTCACACTCCCGGTGATGTACAGGTAACTGAATGGATCAACTTCTTTGGTCACCCCCTCAAGATGGGTGTACTTGTTGACCCAATCACCGTAATCGTCGTAAACGTGGTCGCCTTCATCAGCTTCCTAATCATAGTATACTCAACTAGCTACATGCACGGAGACCAGCACCTCACACGTTTCTGGTTCTTCTTCCTATTCTTCCTAGGCAGCATGCTTCTATTGGTTGTAAGCGACAACCTGATACAGACCATGATCGGCTGGGAAGGCGTAGGAATCTGTAGCTACGGACTAATCGGATATTACTACAGGGACGCAAAGGAACGTTGGCTAGGTGGACCAGAGCCCACACCAATGTTCCCACCAAGCCACTGTGGAATGAAAGCATTCGTAGTCACAGGCGTTGGCGACGTATTCATCCTTGGAGCAATGTTCATCATATTCCACTTCGCTGGAACAGTCAACTACGTTGAATTAATACAAACCGCGCCAGAGTGGCTAACTGAGATGAGCCAATATCCAGGACTCATCGGTATAACAGCGATAATGTTCCTAGGTGGACCTATCGGAAAATCTGCTCAGTTCCCACTCCACGAGTGGCTACCAGAAGCAATGGCTGGACCCACAAGCGTCTCAGCGCTAATTCACGCTGCGACAATGGTCAAGGCTGGAGTGTATCTTGTAGCAAGAATGAGCCCAGTGTTCTACATTGGCGCATATGTGCTACACCTACCCGAGGCACGACTATACTTCATAGCAATCGCTATCGTTGGAGGCTTTACAACATTTATGGCGGCTAGCCAAGCAGTAGTATCCGTCGAGTTAAAGAAGATACTAGCCTACTCTACTGTAAGCCAGATCGGTTACATGATGCTTGGTCTTGGACTGTCAGGTCTATCCGAGGAGGCATACGTAGCAGGACTAACTGCGGGTATCTTCCATTTGATGAGCCACGCCTTGTTCAAGGCATCCCTATTCCTTGGAGCTGGGTCAGTAATACACGCGATTCACAGCATCTATACTTTTGATATGGGTGGCTTGAAGAAATACATGCCAAAGACCTTCTGGTTGATGGTCTTGGCTACCGTAAGCCTTGCTGGTGTACCACCATTCAGCGGCTTCTGGAGTAAAGATGCGGTATTCATCGCAGCAATGATAGCAGGAACACCATTAGCCTACGTGCTATTGGCTGTTGGAGGCATCAGTGCAGCTTTGACAATGACCTACAGCATTAGATACATCTGGTTAACTTTCTTGGCGCCGGAAAGCAAGCACATTAGTGAGCTTGAACATCACGGGCACGCCCCGCATGAAGCTCCTGTTGTAATGTGGGGCTCAGTCGCCATACTCGTGGTGGTTATGTTAGGCATATCTGTTCTAGGTCTTGCAGGGCAGTTCAGTACAGGACTTAACCCTGAGATATTCATCGAGGAACAGATACACCATGCATTGCATGCAATAATGCCTCACGAGGTAGAACTCCACGTACCTCACGTAGACTTTGGATTAAAGTCACAGGCATGGACCCTTAGCGCATTCCTACTAGTCGTGGGAATACTCTCGGGAAAAACCTACTACTGGAACCGTAAGGTAGACGAGTGGGATATGGAGAGAACCGGGTGGCGAGCACCCGTATACAAGTTCCTATGGAACAGATGGTACATGAACCCAATATACTACAAAGTCTTCGTTGATGGCTTCATCGACACAGGTAAAAGCCTGTACAAGAACCTTGAGAAAGCCGCATTCGACAAGATAACACCAGTAGTAAGCGGGTTCTTCATCAACTTAGGTATAAACCTCTACAGTAGCGTAGAGACAGAGGTGTTCGACGAAGGAATAAACGAAGGAGTTCCCTCACTGTTTACCTCAATATACAACCACCTAAAGAAGCTCCAGACCGGGGTCTTGAGCTACAACATCGCCTACATGGCGATCATTTTCCTGGTTTTGATAATCGTGTTAATGATATTCGGAGGAATGATCTAAAATGGTATTAGCAAATACTCTAATCTTGGTACTCTTAGTACCCTTAGTAACAACACCACTTGCCTACTTCTTAGGCAAAAGTATGAGGAAGAAGACGGGCTGGATAGCAGCCGCCCCACTTGTGGTGACGCTTCTGCTCCTCCTAAGCGTTGCCGCAGAAACCAAGGGAGGAGGATCATATACTGAGCACTATGAGTGGATACCAACCTCTGATATCGGGTTTGACCTGATGGTAGACGGACTCAATATCTGGGTCCTGATAACCATCAACATACTATGTCTGGTAATCAGCGTATACAGTATACCCTACATGGAGCACAGATTCCATGAATGGGAACACGAGACAGGAGAAGACATCAGCGGATCAGGATACGCAACCTACTATGCTCTTTACCTACTCTATTCGGTAGGTATGCTGGGTACAGTTCTTGCAACTAACACGATCCAGTTCTACATGTTCTATGAGTTGATGCTGGTTCCAAGCTGGGCTATGATCAATAACTATGGATACGGTGAACGAGAGCGCATCGGTATGATGTATTTCATGTGGACGCATGTAGGCGCAGTCATCCTACTAGCTGGACTATTATCTGGTTACTGGATTACTGGAAGCTTCGCAATAAGCTCACTGAGCCACGTAGTAGGACACCCATTCGCACCATGGATAGCAGTAGCAATACTCATCGGGTTCCTAACAAAAATGGCGGTATTTGGAATCCACGTATGGCTACCATATGCACACGGTGAGGCACCCACACCCATCAGCGCATTACTGAGCCCCGCAATGATCGGCATCGGAACCTATGCAGCAGTACGCCTAGTCGCGGTACCTATGGCAGAGACATTTGCCGCATTCAGCATGATATTCTCTGTGTGGGCACTCTTGACCATGATTTACGGTGGATTAATGGCACTAGCACAGGATGACATCAAACGATTCCTAGCATACAGCAGTGTAAGCCAGATGGGATACCTATTCCTAGGGCTTGCGAGTGCTGCAGCATATGGTGAGGCAGGAGCCATCTTCCACTATGTAAGCCACGGATTCGGAAAGGGTATCTTATTCCTTGCCGCAGGAGTTCTCATCTCCCAGACTGGTACACGAAGCATCAAGAAGATGGGAGGATTAGCTGATAAGATGCCCATCACAGCAACATTGACACTGCTCGGGTTCTTCGCAATCGGTGGAGTACCACCCACAGTAGGATTCATGTCCAAGTTCATGATCTTTGCCGGTGTATTCGACAGCGCACTAAACCACACAACTGCACAGCTTGTGGTCGCAATAGTCGCCATAATCATGACAGTGCTGACCGTAGGCTACAGTCTATGGACGGTTCGTAGAATCTTCTTTGGGCCTCTAGCTGAGGGTATGGAAGACGTAAAAGAAGCACCAATGCTGATGTTGATACCCATGATAGTATTAGCCGTAACTGCGTTGGTTCTGGGCGTATATCCAAAACTGGTACTAGACTATCTTTTACCTTTCTTTGGAGAGATAGTCTCAGCAGTCCACTAATTTTCTTTTTTAATAATAACTTATAGACTTGGTAATTATTTGAAAAATAATAATTAATAGAAAAAACCTGGATTTATTTTTCTACTTGTTTCATTTTTAAGAGCCCGGCTATCTTTAGATAACTTCCTTCAAGTGGGTACTCTGGTTGCATGCTCAAGCCAAACGGTATTTTTCTTCCTGTTTTTTCCATATACTTGAGTCCTTCAAGCATTCTCTCTGCTTGGCATTGAGGTATACTAAAGATCATTTTATCGTCTCCTGCCATAGCCCTCCATCGATCTCCTCCGCATGGTGTACTTATCCAGCACATTTTCCTCTGGATGGGGTATACAATGCTATAGACACATGCACTATGTCCACCTATCTTTGATTCTACATCTAAACCATCTCTATAAGCATGTGCAAGGAGCATTAACGTCATTTGCGCTGGGTTGCAATAGACTAGAATAACATCTGGTTCAAAATCAGCTTCAGTAAGAGGCGCCGATATTAATCCGATATATTCTCCGGTTGGTAGCCGTGGAAACTCTTTCTGAGCCCAAGCTTTTCCAGCCTCGATATCTATGACATCTGAAGGATATCTATTGTTTCCTTCTAGGAAATATTCAGGTGCTTCTTCCAAACCTAAACCTATTACAGGTTCAGGACACCACATATCTTCCTTAAGCTGAGCGATAGACATACCCCTTCTTCTACTGTAACTGAAAGCCTGACATGTACTAAGGCTATAACCAAGGTCTTTCCTAGGTCTAACTGATCCTTCTGGGATTTCATTTATCGACTTGATTAATTTGACTGCTAATGGATAACTATCAACTCTTAGTTGATTCTCTATCTGTTTAGATAGTTCATTGTATATGTTAGACATTAATCAATGAATAACATAGAGTATTATATAAAACACAAACAGCTGTTTCCGCATCTGAATAATTATTTCAAATAAGAATCTAGTATCGATTCTACTACGAAACAATAAAATAAAGAAATTAAAAAGTAGAATTAGGGTGCGTGTGGGTCACCGTGACATGGCGTACAATCCATCTTAGTGAATACATTATTAACTGGACCTTCTGCTCCATGGCAACTTAAACACTCAACTGCTGACTCTGGTGGCTGGAACTCAGCTACAAATGTACCTGCAGCTACTGCATTAAGCATCTCTGCAATTTTACCCGCAGTATCAGCGACCATTCTTCCACAACGTTCTGCCCTTATTGGATCATTCTCTGCGCAATCTGCTGCTGAAGTGTAGTTTGATACAGATGCGTGACATAGTGGAGAGCCATTAATTGATGTGGGTATTTCGCCTTCTACTTTTACAGCGACCTCTGGCATGTATTGTGGTAGCTCTGCTTCAGTATACCATCCAACCAATTCTGATACTAATGCCAAGTTATCAGTTACAAGGTTAATAGCCATTGCTCCACCGTTTATTACTCCACATGTGAGACCCCATCCCATTACGCCGGCTTTACCCCATACAGACATATCTGATGGAACTACAGTATATGGGAAACCGACTTTTTCTTTTAGTTCTCCAATAACTCCTTCATATGCCCCGTACGCGCATCCTTTTTGGAAATATGCTTCATATGCTCTTGCCTTTACTGCTTCAACATCTAGTTGTTGGTATTCCCATGGACGTGCTGGGATCTCAGCTGGTACTTCAACTTCGACTGGCACTTCTACTTCTGTCTCTTTTGAAGGCATCAGAGAGTAGCCGCCGACAGCTCCAATGGCAAGTCCGCCGATTGCGGCTCCTGCCATTTTAACGAATTCACGTCTTGATACTTGATCTGTTTCTGCCAAGTGATTCACCTGAATGGCAAAACCTTCGTCTATGCGAATTTAAAGTTTGTTTCATAAATTACCCATGATTGTTTAGATTGTTTCATAATGTCCCTAAATACTGAACAAAAACATCTTGCATTAGAAAAAGCATATATCTTATGGATCGACACAGATGTTGACATTGACTGTTAATGACCCTGTTGATAAACAGATACTTGAGATACTAAGGTTAGATGGAAGAGCATCTATCCGAGATATTGCAAAACAACTTGATGTCAGTCCGGCTACGGTATCAAGAAAAATTAAACAAATGGAGCAAGAAAACATAATCAAAGCCTATGTTAGTATAATTGAGGACGAGGAAATAGGTAAGGGTACTAGAGCTGTTCTTCTCGTACGTACAATAGGTGATCAAAGTCAAAATACCCTAGTGGAAGATATCTCTGGAATGGAGGATATTTGCAACGTCTTTGTTACTATGGGTAATTATGATCTAATTTTAACAGCTTGTACACTAAATGAGAACTCCCTTTACAATATCATCAAAAGAATACGAACTATACAAGGGGTCGCTTGGGTAGATTTTGCATCTATTGTCACACGTAAAAAAGTGTTAAGCACTCGAATAGAGGAAAATGAGAGAGATTTAAATGAGTAAACCAAAAACAGTGGTTAAACAGAGAATAATTGGTAAATCCTTTTATTCATTAGGAATAGGAGACTTATTGAGGAGATAATAAGATGACAGGAAATACTGAACTTTTGTTCCTGCTCTTCATCGTGTTGTTGCTTTTCGGTGGAAGAAAACTTCCCGAACTTGCAAGATCAATGGGAGAAGCTGCTAGGGAATTTAACAAGGCAACTAAAGAACCAGTAGAATACGTTGATGAGAAGACCAGAAAAAAGAACGAAGAAAAACAAGCAATCATCGATGCAGCAAAGAAGCTTGGAATTGATGTCGAAGGACGAGACATAAACGATATCGCACAGGATATTGTTGCAGCAACAACCAAGGAAAAAGCAGAATAATCTTTTTTGAGGTAGCATCTTGTCAGATGACTATGAGCTAGAGTTTTGGGATCACTTTGAGGACCTTTCCTCAAGGCTCAGAAAAATATTATACGTATTGATAATTGTGATGGTTTTAGTGATGTCACTGCCATCTGATTTCAGCAAGATATGGCAGTTGGATTTCAATGATTATACATTACTAATAACTGACTTGATGCAAATGTTTCAAAACACCCTGTTACCAGAGGGCGTTACACTAATCGCTTTTAACTGGCTTGACAGCTTCTACATATACTTTGTAATATGTTTCGCTATCAGCTTCCTAATTTGCTTACCCTATATAGCATACCAGTTATACGGGTTCCTTGCTCCAGCAATCTACGCGAACGAAAAGCGTGTCCTTTTCACGTTTATCACGTTGTTTGTATCATTATTCTTGATTGGTGTAGCATACGCCTATTTCGTATTAGTTCCTATGACATTCACGGTTCTTTACAAGTTCGTCTACCAAACCAATGTAATGCCATTCTACTCAGTAAAGGACTTTTTTGAACTAATCGCATTCGGTTTATTTGGCTCAGGGTTATTCTATACTTTCCCGTTAGTTCTTTACCTCTTGGTAAGCATCGATCTGATAATAATAGACGATCTCAAGGAAATGCGTCGGCACATCTTTGTAGCCCTATCCGCTCTCACAGCCATCATAACCCCGGACCCTACACCGGTCTCGATGTTACTCATGACAATTCCATTTTACATACTCTTCGAGCTCAGTATCTTGATCTTGTCAAGAATAATGCGAAACAAACCAGACAGAGTCCTTGACGCAGGTTTTAACGCAGCTCAAGAATTACTAGCCCGAACAGAAGAAACAGAGTAGGTTATTCTAGGAAAACTTCTTGGAATAGAGTCATTGAGGCTGCGATTACCGCTAGCATAAAAGCGAACAATAACCTAAGTTCAGGTACCAGTGCCATAAATGGTTCACCTGCTAGTATTTTTGCTCCTGCTTGTATTCCGGGTAGAAGTATTGGTATGCTTACTGGGAAGAATAGGAATGCGAGTAGTAGGTTTTTTCCTTCCGAGTACATGAGTACTGCTGACATCATTGAGCCCATTAGGGCGAAGTCGATAGCTCCTATAGTGAAGATGAGAATCAAGCTTGGAATTAACGCCGTGTTGAGATTTAGAAATAACAATGATGAGAATATCAACGATAATAAAACAAGTATCAAAGTAACGACCCCGTAGATCATTTTACCGGCTAGAACCGCGAAAGGTGGGCAGGGTAGACTTCTGAGTCCATCTATTGTGCCTCTGTCAATCTCACGTGCAAAGCTAGTAGTCAAGACGAGTATACTAGCGAAAAATATGACTATCCACATTGCAGCTGAGACTACCAGTGGGTCAACGATCAGTATTGTTCTCCATGAGAAACTGCTCACAATTATTGATGATAACGTGAAGGCTATAATAGACAATAATTCATGTGGGCGTCTAAGCTCAACAATCAAGTCCTTTCGAGCCAGCTTCAAGGCATAACTCAAAGTGTTATCGCTCATAGCTTGACCTCCTTCTCAATCAAACCACCCCTGATGTATACTGACCTATCGCAGAACCCATTGATTAGATCCGGAGTATGGGAGGTAGTGATTATTGTCTGTGACTTTAACTCTTTCATATAGTCAGCTAAGGTCGAAGATGTTTCTTGATCTAGACCAGCAAAGAACTCATCCAGCAATAGGATTGATGGATTTCCAAGTAGGGCTCTCGATATGTCGGCTCTTTTACGAAGCCCATATGACAGGTGTCCTGCTTTGGTGTCCTTCCATCTTTCAATATCCGTGACTTTGATAACCCGATCATATTCGGATTCATGTGCATCAACAAAATCACCATAGAACTTTAGGTTCTCAAGCACCGTCAACTCATCATATAGAAAACTTCTATGCCCAACTACTCCAATATCTCTTTTTACCGTTACACTGTTTTGTTTGGCATCCTTACCCATGATAACCAATTCCCCTGAGGATGGAACCATCTGAGTAGCGATAATTCGTAGTAAAGTACTCTTACCTGCTCCATTGGGTCCAAGCAGGCTTGTCTTTTGTCCCTCTGTGAAGCTGAGAGTGACACCTCTTAGGGCTTTTATGTGCCCAAAGTTTTTCTTGATGTCTACAAGCTTCACAGTCTCGGTCATGGCTGTTACCAGTCTTACTTCTTGTAGAACATAGTTATAACTAGATAACCTACCCCAAGCACAGCTACCCCGATAGCAGCGATGAAAACATGTGAATAGCCTTCTTGATCTTCTCCCTCATACTTTGACGGACACTTTACCAGCAACTGAGATGACTCGATACCATCCTCTCCAAGGGTGCCAAGAACAACAACCTGATTTCCTTCCTGTTCAATATTCTGTGGAGGAACTCCCCTGTATGTCACCTTGATGCTTCCCTCCTCATCTATGAGTATGAAGCTGATGCTGCCGTCGTTGGTTGTTACCAGTGAGCCGGGTTCAACTTCTCCTATTATCTGTAGACTCTTTCCCTCGTATCGTGCCTGATCTGCAACAATATCTGATACAGGTATGTATGGGTTCATGTAGTTTGAGATACTATCGTATGCGAGTCCCGCGCTTACAGCCAGCAGGAGGATGATTATGATGTGTTTGTTTTGTATCTTCATGTTGATCATCTCTTAGCGTTCTTTCTATCCATGTCTCTGTTGGCTTTGGTAACCCACGCGATATAAACGATAGTGGTCATTAGATAAAGTCCTAGAACTTGGTATACTTGTACTGGCATTACATCTCCTCCATCATTCTGCTATTGTACTCATCACGCTTTATTCTCAAATCATATGTCTTCTTCAAAACATAACCAAAAACAAAGACTCCACCAATGATATTCATCACAAGTGCCTGAACCATTGTACCCGTTAATCCCAGTCCACCATTCTCTCCTCCAAGTTGAGGATGTAAAGACGGCCAAATTATGAACGAAACATAGCTTAGGGGTACTGTTAGGAATGCAAGTGTATTGAATACTGCCGCCGATGAGGCTCTACGTTCAGGGTTCTCTATACTCATCCTGAGTAAGAAATAACCAAGATACGCGAACCATAGGATCAGTGTGGTTGTTTCCCGGGGGTCCCAGTTCCAGTATACGCCCCATGTGGCGTTTGCCCATATTGAGCCACTTATCAGTGTAATGAGTCCGTATACGAGTCCAAGTATTGCGCCTGACTCTGATAATGCATCATACTTGTAGTCTTTTGTTCTGATGTAGAGTAACCCTGTTGCTACTGATACAAGTAACGATAAGTAGCATATGATTGCTGGTGGAAGATGAAAGTAGAAGATGCGTACAAGTTCCCCCATTGTTACCTCAGCTGGGGCAATGAATAGCGCGAAATATGCTGAAAGAGCAACGATGATCCCCGTTATGCCGAGATAGATGTCGTCCCTGAACTCCAATTATTATCACAATATTTCCCTGAGGATAGAATTAAAAGGATGTGCTTTTCGAGGACTCCCAAGTTTAAAAGCGATCATTACGCTTAGGGCTCTATGGAACTGCTAGAGATATTGATCATTGTATCCGCATTCATTGTACTATATGACCTATACAATCTGAGAACAAAAAAGCCTACAACTATTCTCAATGATCGTTTACCCGTTCTGGCTCTAGGCGCTGGACTAGTGATCGTTAGTTATCTCTACTTTGCATACGCTTTCCTTACAAGTAATTACAAGATATCAGAGGTATTCTATTACACTAGCTCCTCGCTTGGGTGGTCTGAAAAACTATATGCTTCATGGGCTAGTAACGGTGGTTCTTGGCTTTTCTTTGCTTTTGTTTTTGCTGTTGGTTATCTGATTATTAGGTTGTTATTGGGTGAGGATAAGAAGCAGCATAGTGTTTACCAGTTCTTTGATGTGGTTCTTGTCTTTATGATCCTCATATTGATCATTCAGAACCCTGTTGAATCAATGTTGTTCACTCCAACTGAGGGAATGGGATTAAACCCACTACTAAAAACGCCCTGGATGCTCATACATCCCCCGGTGGTATTCATTGGATACGCGTTAGCAATCTATGCACTGGGGATCACATTCAGTCAAGCAGACTCAAAACCAAGGCTTACAAGGGCAATGGCGGCGCTTGCGTGGCTTTTCCTCACAGTAGGGATTGCGCTTGGTGCTTTGTGGGCGTATGAGGTGCTTGGTTGGGGTGGTTACTGGGCGTGGGACCCTGTTGAGACTTCATCACTTGTTCCATGGCTTACTCTTACCGCGTATTTCCACTTGCTTTCACAGATGACCAGCGCAAAGAGTACATCAAAAGACTTCATGCTTCTGGTA